>CAYXQM010000034.1:0-5562 GCA_964467495.1 uncultured Candidatus Saccharibacteria bacterium
CAAAGAACCGTCGCCAGCCAAATGAAAGACGCCTTGATGATGCGAACTAAAATAGCGTCAAGGGTCACCCTTGAAATGCCTAGGTCCCAAAGGGTGACCCTTGACACTATCCCTGATTTTTCCGCCAACGGCTCACGTGTCATAAAAAGTGGTTGGCTTTTAGCAGATCCTCAAGCCAAAGGCGAGGATGTCATTCTCCCAAAAGTAAAGGCTGGTGATCCGCTACAACTGCTCGATTTAAACAACGAAGAGAAACAAACGGAGCCGCCAAACAGATATTCCGAAGCTGGTCTTATTAAAGAATTAGAAAAGCGCGGCATTGGCCGGCCTTCAACTTATGCTTCCATTATTGGTACTATTGTTGACCGGGGCTATGTAGAAAAAGATAGCAGAACTCTTAAACCTACTGACACCGGCGATGTGGTTTCTACTTTTTTGGAAAACAATTTTGAAAACTATATTAGTGATACCTTCACCGCTGAAATGGAAGATGAGCTTGACCAAATTGCTGACGGCGAAAGAGAATATGAGCCAACTTTGCGAGAATTTTATAAACCGTTCCTGAAAGATGTAAAAGAAAAAGAAAAAACCGCCAAATTGACTACCCTTGGGAATGCTGACCCTAAACTAAAATGCCCCGTTTGTGGGGCAGATATGATAATCAAACTTGGTAAGGGTGGCAAATTTTTGAGTTGTGAAAAATTCCCAGATTGTAAAGGTATGAGAAATATGGATGGTTCTGAAGTGAAAGAGGCAGAGCCAATTGGGAACGACCCAGAAACCGGATTTCCCGTATTTATTATGGATGGCAGATTTGGCCCGTATGTACAACTTGGAACCAAAGATAAAGAAAACAAAAAACCAAGAAGAGCTTCTATACCCAAAGAAAAAAATCCAGAAGATACTACTTTAGAAGAAGCCTTGAAATATTTAAGCTTACCGAGAGAATTAGGGCATCATCCGGAGACTAAAGAAATGATAAGCGCAAATATCGGCAGATTCGGACCATATATTGTTCATCAAAAAGATTTTCGTTCCTTAAAAGAAGATGATGTTTATAAAATTACTTTGGAACGAGCTTTAGAAATCTTAAAAGAACCCAAAAAAGTAGGCCGCCGGGGCAGATGGGCAGGAAAAAAGAAAAAGGAGTAGAATAGGATTATGGAAACAAGTTTAGAAAACCTTTTGGCTAGTACCAATAAGTTGAACAAAGAGGAAAGAGAGCTTATAAAAAAAGCTTATCAGTTTTCTCAAAAAGCTCACCAAGGGCAAAGCAGGCAAAGCGGAGAGCCGTATTTTGTCCATCCTTTCGCTACAGCAAGAAATTTAGCTGGACTAGAGATGAGTGGCACCACTATTGCCGCCGGGCTTTTGCATGATTTAGTTGAAGATGTCGGGGTTCTGCCAGAAACCATTGAAAAAGAATTCGGAAAGGAGGTGCGTTTTATAGTTGATGGGGTTACTAAATTAGGGCACTTAAAATACCACGGCGCCGACCGCCACAACGAAAGTTTACGCAAACTTTTTGTGGCCATGTCTCAAGATATCAGAGTCCTTATCGTCAAATTGTGTGACAGAGTCCACAACATGGAGACTCTAAAATTTATAAAGAAAGAAAAACAGTTACGTATTGCTCAAGAAACTTTAGAAATTTACGCCTCCATTGCTCACCGTCTTGGAATTATGAAGCTTTCTAGACAGCTTGAGGATCTTTCTTTTCCTTTTGTCCATCCAAAAGAATATCAGGAAATAAGACTTTTGGTTAAACAGAAGAGAGAAAAAGAAACAGAGTCTTTGGAGAAATTTAGGAAATCTGTAACCAAAAAACTGGCCGAGAGTGGCCTAAAAAACTTTAGAACCAGTTATAGAATTAAAGGCCTTTACAGTATTTATAAAAAATATTTAAGAAAAGATAAAGATATCGATAAGATTTATGATGTTGCAGCCATGCGAATAATTCTCCAAAAAGAAGAGGACTGTTACAGAGTACTTGGATTGATTCATGACACCTGGCAACCTATACCTGGTAAAATTAAGGATTACATCGCCTTTCCAAAACAGAATGGCTACCGAGCCCTACACACCACCGTCTTCACTAGATTAGGTACAGTTGTGGAAGTACAAATAAAAACCGAGGAGATGTATAAGGAATCAGAATACGGTATTGCTTCTCATATCGTTTACAAATCAGATCTTTCGACAAGAGCAGCCAATTTAGGACTTGAATGGATTATGAAAATCCTACCCTCATTTATTACCAAGGACACTGGTGTTCCTGAGAAAAGCCAAGATACTCCGAAATGGATTCGGGAGCTCGCTGATTACCAACAGCATAAAGATCATGAGCAAGTAATGACTGATCTCAAAAGCGATTTCTTGAATGAAAGAATCTTTGTCTTCACTCCTAAAGGTGACGTGGTTGATTTACCTACAGGTTCTACCGCTGTTGATTTTGCTTATTCCATCCACTCTGATATAGGCGATCGCATGGCAGGAGTAAAAATAAATAGCAAGATGTCATCTCTCGACACCATTCTTAAGAGTGGCGATATTGTGGAAATCATCACCAAAAAAACCGGTAAACCAAATCGTAAATGGCTTGCTTTCGCCAAAACCGCCCTCGCCAAAAAACATATTAAAGGGCCTACCTAAATACTAAAGTTTTTGACAGAATAGAGATCTTCATCGATGGGAGTGTCGTCGTCTTGTTTTATTTGTTCAGGAGTACGGTCATCCATTAATTCTCCCCCCTGTTTTTCTTCTCCTAAGTTTTGATCTTTGATGTTTGAATTTTGAATTTTCCCTAATATTTCTTCCAAATCCTCATTGGAAAGAAAATCAATAGTCAACTTACCGCCATTTTCCCTCTTCTCTATTTTTACTCTGGTACCAAGTGATTCGGCAAATTTATCTTCCAAGGCTCGGACTTCCGGATCAAGATGAGAATCAAACTTTCTGACTCTTTCAATAGCAATTTTGCGTGCTGCTTGTTCGGCATCACGAACATTCATTTTGCGGAGCATAATATCTTGGAAAAGAACTTTTTGCTCCTCTGGCCGTTCAATAAGCATCAAAAGTGGGCGAGTATGACCTTCATTTATTTTGCCTTCGGATAGGGCAATGAGCATTTCTTCCGGCAGGTCAAGAATACGCATAGTATTGGTTACATAAACGCGACTCTTGCCTATTTTCTGAGCAATCTGATGGTGTTTAAAGCCAAATTTTTCTGCCAATTTTTTAAAAGCTTTGGCCCTTTCTACCGGATTAAGATCCTCTCTTTGAACATTCTCAATAATAGCCAATTCCAATTTCATTAAATCATCGGCGCTCTCGCTTCCCTCACCTGTTCGAATAATTACCGGCACTTGAAAAAGACCAGCTATTCTGGCGGCTCGTAGGCGTCTTTCACCAGCGATAAGTTCATATTCAACTCCCAAGCCATCGTCCTTCTCAAATTCTTTTCGTGTCACCACCAGCGCCTGAAGTACCCCATATTGCTTAATAGAATCAGCCAAAGCTCTCATTGAATCCTCATCAAATTCTCGTCGCGGTTGAAAAGGGTTTGGCTTTATTTTATCCAGTTCTACCCAAAATATTGAGTTCTGATAAAAGTTTGAAGTATTAGACATTGTGAGTATATTTTACCTTATAACCTTTGAAAATAAAAGTTAATATTTTGATTTTGGTGGATATTTAGGGTATATTTTAAGTTATTGCCGAGGTGGCGAAATTGGTAACCGCAATCGACTCAAAATCGATCGTCGTAAGACTTGGGAGTTCGAGTCTCCCCCTCGGCACCAGAAATTTAAAATGTCTAAATCTAAACTGATAGTAATATTGGGGCCAACAGCTAGCGGGAAAAGTGATATTGCTGTGGATTTGGCAAAGAAATTTAATGGTGAGGTAATTTCTGCTGATTCGCGGCAGGTATATAAGGACCTTGATATTGGCACTGGTAAAATTACAAAAAAAGAAATGAGGGGTGTACCCCATTATCTTTTAGATGTTGCTAATCCTCGCAAGCAGTTCTCTGTCTCCGACTTTTTAAAAATGACAAATCTGACGATCGTCAAAATTGTCACGAAAAATAAAGTGCCGATTGTTTGTGGGGGTACAGGATTTTATATTGATGCGTTGCTTGGAGATAAACAAATTCCCGAAGTGCCACCAAACCCAAAACTTAGAAGACAACTTGAAAAAAAATCTACGGAAGAGCTTTTTAAAATTTTAAAAAAACTTGATCAAGAGAGAGCCAAAAATATTGATTCTAAAAATCCGAGAAGGTTGGCTAGAGCAATTGAGATATGTAAAGCAATGGGTAAAGTGCCATCCCACTTCGCTAAAGCTTCGCGGGACAAGACATACAATGTCTTAAAAATAGGGATAAAAATACCAGAGACAGAATTAAAAAAGAGAATAAATAAAAGGTTAGAAAAAAGAATAAAAATAGGAATGATTGCCGAAGCTAAAAATTTACATAAAAGGGGGTTGACCCATAAAAGAATGCGAGAACTTGGGTTAGAATATGGGGCATTGGCAGATTTTTTGGACAAAAAAATAAATAAAAAAGAAATGGAAGAAAGATTACAGAAAGAAATTTGGCAATACGCCAAACGACAGATGACTTGGTTTAAGAAAAATAAAGATGTTATTTGGCTTCCACCAAAAATTAGTTTGATAGAAAAAGAAGCAAAGAAGTTTTTGTAAGCGGGCCCACGAGGATTTGAACCCCGGTCGCTCCTTTTGGAGAGGAGAATTCTACCACTGAACTATAGGCCCAATACCATAAATATACACAATATAAGCTAAAAAATAAAATAGCTTCTCTCGCTTAGCCTCGAGAACTATTTTACTTTTTAGCCTCCTTGAAAACTACTCTTTTTCGGAGTTTTTTAGAGTATTTTTTTAGTTCAATTTTGCGCTCCACTTTACGCTTATTTTTGCGCGTCCAATACACCTCCCCGGTGTCTTTGTGAACCAATCTTATAAGTTGATCTTGTGACATAGAATCACATCTTAACCCATCTGTAAGATTTTTGCAAACTGCCCCATTAAATCTTTGGTAATGAGCCCAACTTCCCCATCGCCAACAACAAAATTATCGATTCTAGTTATAGGAGCTACATCTTTAAAGGAAGAGCAAATAAAAACTTCATCAGCTGTTTTTAATTCTTCTTCTAAGACCGGCCGTTCTTCAACTTTATATTTTCCGTCAGCAAGCTCCAAGATTACTTTTTTAGTAATACCTTTTAGTACGTTTTCAACTGGAGTTATGAGAGTATTATTCTTAATAATAAAGACGTTGCTGGTGGCACATTCCAAAACTTCGCCATCATATGTGTAAAGTATTTCTACTGCTTTTTCTTCCTTTCTCCAATTTTGTAATTTAGCTCCGGCTATATAGTTAATGGTCTTGTGCTCAGGCATTTCTCGCACATGTCTGTAGGTCACTAATTTACCTCCTTTTTCAAAAATTTCTGCAGGCAATGATTCCCATTTTTCAGCGGTAATATAAAAAGTTGGCTTTTCAAAATCATATTCAATGCCTGCTAAAGTTTCTCC
>CAYXQM010000035.1:0-5559 GCA_964467495.1 uncultured Candidatus Saccharibacteria bacterium
CTCCAGTGTCGAGGTGATGCGCTCCTCCAGCTCGCCCATTTCCGTAGCTAGGGTAGGCTGGTATCCAACCGCGGAAGGAAGACGGCCGACCAGCGCCGAAAGCTCTGAGCCAGCCTGCACGTAGCGAAAGATATTATCTATGAACAGAATATGGTGAAATGGAAAAAGTTTTGGCTAAGATGTCAGACAAACAAACAGAAGAGCTGGTCGCAAGCAACAGAGATCTTTTGGAGAGCCAGAACTTTGCTAATATGATCAGCGTTAAGCAGCTTGAATATCTGGTTAATAAGAGTGAGATAGTTTCCGAAACAGAAAAAAGTAAGCTTAAGAATTTGAGATTCGCAGATATCAACACGGCAATGGATACAACTCCAGGAGCTGGCCGAGTAGCGGCCATAGCGGCCATACGCTCAAATATCAGGAATCTATCTGACGCAGAATTAGAAATGATTAATGATTCTCATTTGGCTGACGATGGTTTTGTATCTCAAATGAAAGCGAGTCAGGTGGAGAATATTAATAAGAGTACTAAATTCTCTACAAGTACAAAAAATAGCTTCAGAAAAGCAAGAAGAAAACCTTTGGCTGACGCTTTGCTCAGGAGAAATACCACAGAAATAAAGGCGGCACTAAAGGCCCTGGGGCCAAAAGAGATTACCGCTTTAGATATGTCTATTCTCAAAATGCCTACCATGTTAGAAGCGTATAACAAATCACTTCTCAAGAGAATGGCACCAGAAATGAACCCTTCTGATGTCGTAGAATTACATGATGAAATCATAAGAGCAGCAAGAATGCCTGGAGCACCAGCAAATGTAATTGACCTTGAACATTGGCTAGGAACAGCAGATGGAGCTATTTTCTCATAAAATCATGACATTCACGCGAGAACAAATTAAAAGCGCTTATAAAAAACTCCCCCCAGGGGTCCAGGATTTTGTTATGGATAATGAGACTACCGAACTTATTACCCAATACTTAAAAGAAGCGGGTTTGTCTGAAGAACAAAATAATTTAGCCGATAGTGAAATTTTGTATGCCATGTTTGGATTGCAAAGCCCGTACGACACCATAGGGAATATATCCAAATTAAGCGGCAAACCCACAAAAGAACTCATGAGCTTAAAAGCCAACCTAGAGAAAAATATTTTTAGTAAAATTTCAAAAGAATTAGATGCTATTGAGAAACAGATAGATGAAAATGATAAACCAACTCCAACTCAAAATAATGTCGGTACAGAATTTGAGCAGATAATATTGAATCAGGCGAAAGCGATGAAACCAGCGGTTCCGGCCAACTTGCCAACTGGTGGAAATGAACCACGAAAAGTACATGATTATAAGTCTGGAGCAGATCCGTACCGAGAACCGCCGGTCTAAATTAATCTAATTGACCTAATCTCTAATTAACCTAAAAAATGAAAGATTTTGATTCTTGGAATAAGGAAAAGAAAAATTTGGAGAAAGTCGGGCATGAATCTTTGCCCTTTCATGAAAGAGAAGTTTGGTGGTGCTCAATTGGGATAAATTTAGGAGATGAACAAGATGGCAAAAATGAATTATTTGAAAGGACTGTCCTCGTAGTCAAAAAATTCAATAATAAAGTGGCTTGGGTTTTGCCTATGACCACCAAAAGCAAAGAGGGGAAGTATTATCACAAAATTAAATACGATGGCAGAGTTTTTAATGTTATACTATCTCAGTTGCGACTCACAAGTGTAAAAAGATTTAGGCGTCTTGTGAGAAAAATATCACCAAAACAGTTTGGAGAAATAAAAGGGAAGCTAATCCGTTTTCTGTCTGAAAACAGACGAAGCCCCTAACGGGGCTTCTCGATTGGCCTAATGGCCATTTGTACTACAAGCATAGCAAACCCATTATTTTTGTCAAGTAAAAAACATGCGCTTTCAAATCCCACAATTTATAGATATAGAAGATAAGATATTCGGGCCTTTTACCTTGAAGCAGTTTATCTATATCGCCGGCGGAGCAGCGGTGGCTTTGGTAGGAGTAACTCTTTTGGGTCTTTTTTGGGGACTGTTATTTTCTTCGCCCATCATAATTTTGGCCGCCGCCTTAGCTTTTTATAAAGTGAACAACCGACCATTTATCCATACCCTAGAATCAGCTTTTAAATACGCCACCAAAGACAAGCTTTACATTTGGAAAAAATCTGAGCCGGAAGAAAAAGATGGTAAGGATGGAGAGAAAAAATATAGTTCTTTAATTGTGCCTAGTTTGTCAGAAAGCAAGCTTAAAGATTTGAATTGGGAATTAGATGTCAAGAAAAAGGAAGACGAGATAGTAAATAGTAGCAAGTAGCTAGTAGCTAGGTTAAAATGAATACATGAGTAAAAATGCAACACAAGAATTTGTACCAGTAGATGATGTCAGAGATGGCATTATTATCCTCAAAGATGGCAGTATGCGAGGCGCCTTTATGGCTTCGTCGATAAATTTTTCCTTAAAGTCGGATGACGAGCGCCAGGCCATTCTTTTGCAATTTCAGGATTTTTTAAATTCTTTGGATTTTTCGCTACAAATACTTGTTCAGTCAAGATTGCTTGATATTCGGCCATACGTGGCTCTTTTGGAAGCCAGATACAAAGAGCAAACGGAAGATTTGATGAAGATACAAATTGAGCAATATATTCAATTCGTAAAAAGTTTTACCGAAACCACGGGCATTATGACCAAAAACTTTTTTGTTATTATCCCTTATGATGCTGCTATCATTTCTACCAAAGGTGGCTTATTGGGAGGTTTTGGCGGGAAGAAAAGTGAAAAAACCAAAGAGGAGAATTTTGAAGAAAAGAAAAACCAGCTGGAGCAGAGAATGGGGGTGGTAGAACAAGGATTGGTGCGTTGTGGGGTAAGGGTGGCCAAATTGGGTACTGATGAAGTGGTGGAATTGTTTTATAAGATATTTAATCCGGGAGAAACGGAGAAACCAATCAAAATTAACTAACGTGTTTGATTTCTTTAAAAAAAAGAAAAGCCCGAGTATTATGGCAACTTCTATTTTACCTAAATCAATAACCGAGAGTCCGGAGTTGGAACTGCGAGATATTTTGGCCCCCAGCGCTCTCAAAGTGAGTCCCAAGGAGCTCAATTTGGGGGAGAAAGTGGTCAGGAGTTTCTTTGTCATTTCCTACCCAAGGTTTCTTTCCGAAGATTGGTTTTCTCCAATTATAAATATGCCTAAAATGTTTGATATCTCTCTTTTCATCCACCCCTTGGAAACCGGCAAAATTTTGCGAAGTTTCCAAAAAAAGGTAGCCGAGGTTCAGAGTCAGATAAGAATCAGGGAAGAGAAAGGGTTGGTTAGAGACCCTCTGCTTGACACCGCTTATCAAGATCTTGAAAACTTGCGCGACCAGTTACAGCAAGCCCAAGAAAAAATGTTTGAAGTTGGTTTATATATTTCAGTCTATGCCGATAATAGCGAAGATTTGGATAAAGTGGAATCAGAAATAAAATCTATTTTGGAGGCTAAGATGGTTTACGTAAAACCAGCTCTCTTCCAACAAGAACAGGGCTTTAGAAGCATTTTACCAATCGCCAAAGATGAGCTCTCAGTGCATTCAAAAATAAATTCTTCGCCTCTTTCGAGCATTTTCCCATTTATTTCTTTTGACCTCACTTCGGACAAAGGTATTCTTTACGGCATAAACAGACACAATTCCTCTTTGGTTCTTTTTGATAGATTTTCACTGGAAAACTACAACTCGGTATCGTTGGCCAAAGCCGGGTCTGGAAAATCATACGCCACCAAATTGGAAATTTTGAGAACCCTGATGTTTGATGCTGAAGTTTTGGTTATTGACCCCGAAAACGAATATGAATCTATGGCCGAAGCGGTAGGAGGCAGATATTTCCAGATCTCTTTAAACTCCGACCATCACATAAATCCTTTTGAACTGCCCGTACCGGGCGAAGATGAAGAGCCGGCCAGTGTTCTGCGCAGCCAGATAATAAACTTGGTGGGGCTTTTCCGGGTAATGATGGGCGGACTTAGCGCCGAGGAAGATGCCATCATTGACCGTGCCATTACCGAAACTTACGCCCTTAAAGACATTACCGCTGATTCTAATTTTGCAAACGTCGAACCGCCACTTCTTTCCGATTTTGAGTTGGTGCTTTCGGGGATGGAAGGCGGGGAATCTTTAGCTCAACGGCTTTCCAAATACACCAGAGGAACTTGGTCAAATTTCATAAACAGGCCGTCAAATATAGATATAAATAAAAAGTTTGTGGTCTTTTCCATCAGAGATATGGAAGACGAACTTAAGCCGGTAGCTATGTATATCGTTATGCATTACATTTGGAATGCCATCAGAAGAGAACTGAAGAAAAGATTGCTAGTAATAGACGAGGCCTGGTGGATGATGAAATCTGAAGACACCGCTTCTTTCCTTCTTTCTCTAGCTAAAAGAGGTAGAAAATATTACCTCGGCCTGGCCACCATCACTCAAGACGTGGACGACTTTATGAAATCTCCGTACGGCACTCCTATAATTTCAAACTCTTCAATCCAGATTCTTCTTAAACAATCGCCGACAACTATTGACCGGTTACAGGAAGTATTTAATCTGACAGATGAAGAAAAATATTTGCTTTTGGAATCGGGAGTAGGGGAAGGAATATTTTTTGCCGGTCTTAAACATGTGGCTATAAAAATAATAGCTTCTACTACGGAAGATTTGTTAATTACTTCCGACCCATCTCAGATTTTGGCCATGAAAAAACAAAAGCAAGAACGGGGAGAATAGGGTGTTATAATTAAAAATATGGCTGAAACACCTCCACAAAATAAAACGACTTTAATAAGGCCCAGACGAGCGGCCCGCCAACAAGAGGAAGAGAAGAAAGAAAGAATAAAAACATGGATGGCTGTTTTGTTGTTTGTGGTCGCTTTATTCGTCGACATTACAAACATCGTGCCTGTGATAGGGCATGTTATAGTCGCAGTAGCTTATTTTGCTTTTTGGATTTGGTTTAAGTTTCTTGATGTCTCTTTTGTAAAAAACCCTAAAAACTTAGGGGCCTTAGGTATCGGTGCGCTTATAGAGATGATTGCCAGTTTTTTACCAGGCTTTACAGCAAGCATTGTCACTGTGATTTTAATAACCAGAGCAGAAGACAAAGGTGGTATAATTGGGAAAGCGGCCAGCATGGCTCAAGGAAAAATAAAAACTTAAAAATGTTAGGTAAGTTTACAAAAATTTTAATGGCGGTTGGAATAGGAGCAGTTGTTTTGCCTTTGATTTCCTTTGCTCAGTTTAATTTACCATTAGCACCATCGCACGAGTTGGGGATTGAAATTATTCCAAATTATCCGAGGCCAAATGAATCAGTTTTTATTTCTCTGACTCTATACACCGGCGACCTTAACTCGGCCGAGATAACTTGGTACAAAAACAATGAAAAGGTCTTGAGCGGGACCGGAGAAACTCGGTACTCTTTCACTGCCGGTGCGGCTGGAGAAGAAGAAAAGATAGAAATTCAAGTAAAACTCTTGGGCGGTTCTTCTTTTTCGCAATCTTTTACTTTGGTGCC
>CAYXQM010000036.1:0-5499 GCA_964467495.1 uncultured Candidatus Saccharibacteria bacterium
TCGAATCAATTATGACATTAGTCAGTTTATTCTTCTCGACAAATTTCTTTGCTTCTCTAAGCAAATATCCCCAACCCACAATTTTAAATTTCATATTTTCTTCATTCTGCAAAAGCTGGGCAGCTTCTAATATATAATGTATGCCAGATTCAGGAGTCAATTTGCCCCGGAATACTATTTGAAACTTGCTGTCGTTATTTTTGCTACTTTTTACATAATCCTCGAACTCTTCTCCTGCTCCGGTGTAGACAACATAATATTTGCTTGATTTGCCAAATCGTTTTTCAAAGTATCTTTTTTGAGCTTCGCTCTCTAGTAATATTATATCTGCGAACCATACCGCCAACCTATCGGCTATTCTGGCAATTTGTAATCTCAAAAAACTTGGCCTGTGTGAATTGACCTCTGCATCATAAAGCGAGCCAAGAAGGTCTGCGACAACTGTTTTGCGAGAGATCAACTTAGCAAGAGGCACGATCAAGTGGCCAGGATACCCTATTATCATAAAATCATACATGCTGGCCATCTTTCTATGCTTAAGCCACAATCTGTAATATTTCATTATGCCCGGGGAATCGTCTTTGCATTCAATAACTTCGTGCCCAGATTTTCTCAAGGCTTTTATATAAATTTCATTTCTTCCAAAATCAGTTTGATAGATTCCGAAATAGCATATTTTCATGACTTCATTTCTAATTGTAATTTCTCTACTAGTGTCTCCAAACTGTGTTTTGTTGTAAATTTTGTATTGTTAGAGGTAATCACCCCTTTCTCTACTTCTGTTAAACCAATCGCTATTTGCAAGATATCTGCAACTTCTTTTGCTGTTCTCTCTTTTATTATGAATCTTAGATCAATCTCTCCCATTAGATTATCGTTCGAAACAACAACTACACAATCACATGCGAATGCCTCAAATATGGTTTTATCATACATACCACTCGAGCTTAGATTTACAAATATCTCGTGGCTGCTATAAATTTCTGGAGTCTTATTATTTGGTACGCCTTCATGGAATTTTAACACTCTATCCAAATCCAATTCACTTGCACGCGTTTTTAATTTTTCACGATAAGATCTGTCTTTGGTTAAAGCGTCTCCATAGATATCAGCAGTAAAGATAGTTCCTCGTTCTTTTAGAATACCGAGAGCCTCCACAAAAATGTGCACATTTTTTGTCTCTGCAATTCTTCCTAAAAAGAGGATCGAGTTTTTTGTTCTAGATTCTTCTCCATTCATCGGGAGAGTAAATCTTCTCAAATCCACCCCGACAGGCATCAGAATAGTTTTTTTGTATTTTGCAGTGTATGAATATTTGGACGTACAGAACACTTTATCGCAATACATAGCCGCAATGTCTGTAAGCAAACTTCCAGCATGGTGGTTTCGCCACATATAAATATTCTTCCCCATAATTTTCCAGAATAGACCACCAAACAAAATGTATTCCTGATTCATATGTACAAACACCGCATCATAATCAGCATGGAGTCCCAAAATATATCCGTAAAAATTAGCTAAATATTTTGTTCTTGAAAGTACTGGTAATTTTTTATTTTTCTTGCCCAAAGAATAAATTCTTACATTCTCTGGTAAATTAAAATCTCCTTCTTGTAAACAAACAACAGAAACTTTTTCAAACTTTTTTGAAAGCTCTAAAACCCAGCCATGGAAAAACCCTAAAATTGGATCCTGTTTATCTATTTTTTGAGTTAAAATTAACAACTTCATTTATTGAAAATAAAGAATTTATAGAGAATAAAATTTTGAATCATCACAAAGAAGCCAGCGATAATTTGAGCCAAAATATACCAAACTCCAAAAATATCGACACAGGCAAACATTAGAGCGGTGTTAGTAATAACGCCCAAGATGGCAACTATAAAATATTTCGTAAATTGGTAATGTAAGTCATCGGTATCATGATCTTTAAAAACAACAAATTTTTGAAGAGTAAAACTGACTATCAAGGCTATTGAGAATGCGAGGATGGAAGAATACAGATACCAAATCTCGGCAATATCAGTAAAAATATATAGCAGGCCAATATTGGCAGTCGCCGCTGTAATACCACATATAAAATAACGAACAAAAATGATTGATTTCCAAGCAGTTAATTTAAAATTAATAAGTCTGCCAATAAAATCCTTTTTCTGAAAGTTATCAACTGTTTTTAAAATAGAATCTGCATATTTTTTAAAATAATTTTCTTGATTTGTTAAATGTTTATCGGCAGATTCTTTTGCTGATTGTCCTATTCTCTTGGTCAATTCTTTATCTTTACAAATCTTAAGAATTGCTTCGGCAAAACATTCTGAATCTTTGGCATCACAAATTAAAGCCGATTCTCCATCCTTAAAAATTTCTCCGGCCACTCCGGTATCCGAAAGCACCAAGGGTAAACCGAAAGAAGCCGCTTCCACCGTTGAAAGTCCATATCCTTCATAGAGTGAGGTAGAAACGTAAACATCGGCATTTTGGTAATAACTATCCAAATTTTCCTGCCAACCAACAAAATAGATTTTAGATGTCAGATTATAGATTTTAGATAAATGTTCCAATCTACTTCTCTCTTTTCCATCTCCAACAATTGTAAAGATTATTTTTGGGAAATTTTTAGATACTATTTTAAATGCCCTTAAAGCTATTTCTATATTTTTTTCTTTCTCTAATCTGCAAACTGTCAATATGTTTATTCTTTCTGTTTTTTCTTGTACCTTGTACCTTGCGTCTCGCATCTCGGTTTTTATCGGCAATACATCCACATTTTTAAAAAAACCGCTTATTGAATCCCCCACCCTTTGAGATACCACCCTTACCCTATCTGAATATCTCAAAACAAATTCTGCCAAATAGAAGCGAGCCAAATTAAGCAGAGATGTTTTTCTGAAATATTTATGCATAAAATCAGTATGTACTTGGATATGCAAAGGCAAACCATAAAAAAGTTTTAGCAGAGCTCCAATTATCCCTGTTTCAAAAGGATCTTGGCATGTTAGAACAATGTCTTCCCCTTTATCATTTTTTAAAATTTTTCTGATTATCTTTAGAAAATCAAAAAAGTAAAGTACCCGTACTTTTGATTTTGTTGGATATAAAAATACATTGTTCGAGAGTTTTTGATTTTGGAATTTGTCGGAGTTTGAAGTAAAGACAATTAAATACAGCTCATCAAAAAATTTTCCATATTTAATTTGCCTTTGTCTCACAGAAGAATTTTCTTCAAATATTTTCTGATCTGTTCCTACGGAAATTAATTTCATATTTTTGTATTCTTAACCAAAGAAACAATGACCTCGGCTGTTTTTGTGACTGTTTTTTCTATAGAAAAATATTTAGACTTTTCCTTAGCACTTGCAATTATTTTGGTTCTAACGGCAAAATCTGATAGTTTTTTTATTGCTTCCAATATTTCTTCTTTATTATTTGGAGAAACAAGCAGACCTTCTTTTCCATCTTCTATTATTTCACTTATATTACCAATATTAGTGGAGATAACAGGAACACCCGCAAACATAGCTTCAACAATTTGAAAAGAAAAACTTTCAAAAGAAGTATTTAAAATAAAAATCTCACATTTTTGTATTTTATTGAGCATAAATTTTCTATCTAACTTACCTAAAAGAAAAACTCTGTTCCCAAAATTTTTATCTTTTATGAGTTTTGAAAGTTTTTCTTTATCTGGTCCATTTCCAGCAATAAATAATTTCCAGTCTGGTAAATCTTCCATTATCTCTATTAAAATCTCAAACCCTTTCCACGGTACTAAGCGACCTGCAGAAATGAGAGTTTTTGGTTCAAAATTTTTATTATTATTCGGAATATCAGAAAAATCTATTCCGTTATACACAGCAATAACATTGTGTTTTTTAGGATTCCAGTTGGCCACTAAGTCGTGAAAATATTTACTCGGTGTGATAACTTTATCAGCCATTTTCGCAGTAATTTTTTGAATTACTCTTACAAGTTCCACTTGCCATCCATATTTTTTATTTTGAAAATCATTTATGTTATCAGAAACAGCAAATCTTTGTGTTGCCTGTTCCCAAGCATAATCTCCTGCCACCCGAATAAGAAAGGGTTTTCCTAGAATTTTAGAAGCAATCATTGTAGGAAAGCCAACACTTACTGGGTCTTGAGTATATAAAAGATCGGTTTTTCTGCCCAAACTAAGCACTTTACAGAAAAAAATAAAATGTCTAATCACTTTAGGTAAAAATCTAACCACTCGGAAAGGCAATACAGAAATATCAATATTATATTTGGGCATTTCTTTTTCCAACAAAGCAGTATAAGTGGCTGGCCCACCTATCTCTGGGGGGTATATTCCTGTTGTAATTAAAATTTTCATTTTATTCTCCCGTGAATTTTTTCTTTATACCATTTCACTTGATTAGCCAAGCCTTCCTCCAGGGATACTGAAGGGTTATAGCCAAATATTTTTCTAGCTTTTTTTATATTAGCAGAAGTTTCAACTTGATCGCCCGCCCTCTTGGGAATAATTTTGAATTTAGCTTTTTTACCTAAAATTTTCTCAATAATTTTTATACCCTCTCCAGTGGTATTGGTTTTATCGTTCCCCAAATTAAATATTTCACCAATACATTTATTCAAATTTTCTAAAACCAGCAGGCAACCATCTACAATATCTCCCACATAAGTATAGCTGCGCACATGATATTCGCTACCAGCATAAAGTGGAAATTCTTTATTCTCCAAAATAGCCTTTGTAAGTTTATAAAATAATTTTTCCGGTCTTTCTCTTTCTCCATAAACCGAGAATAAGCGCAGGCAGACAATCGGCACACTTTTATCACGATAGTATGAAAGCGCCAATTGTTCAGCAGCCAATTTTGTTACACCATAATAAGAAGTTGGTTTTGGTTCAGTTTTCTCGCTCCCTTTAGCTCTTATTCCGTAAACCGATGAAGTAGAGATGAAAATAAATGCTTTAAGATTTTTGTTATCTTTAGTAGCTTCAAGTAATTTCTGTGTAGCGACAATATTATTATTCAGATAGTCTTCAAAGGGTGTGCCAGCAGAAATGCCCGGCTGAGCCGCAAAATGAAAAACTATTTCCGCGGCTTTAATTAAGCTTGACACATTGTCTCTGGCCAGGTCTTTAAAATATATTTCTGCTCCTTTTTTTTTGACATCCTTAACATTTATTCTCTTTATTTCCGGAGAATAATAAGACGTAAGAGCATCAATACCAACAACTTGATGGCCTAAATCCAAAAGTCGCTCAGCAACGTGAGAGCCAATTGCCCCAGCTATTCCTGTAACTAAAATTTTCATTGTTTGGCTATATTATCAAAAATGTCCTTTATTTGCAACGCTATTTTATTCCAATCATATTTTTCTTTGACTAATTTTTTAGCATTTTCAAGAATTTTTTCTTTATCTGAGTCATTTAGGATTTTATTGACCACACTTACTATACTTTCTGGATTTTCTGGTTTACAAAAATATCCAGTCTGTCCTCTTGTCTCGACTCGA
>CAYXQM010000037.1:0-5490 GCA_964467495.1 uncultured Candidatus Saccharibacteria bacterium
CAACCCCCTCAAATGAAGTGGCAATGGCTTCAAGTTCCCCAAGCCTTTTTAGATAATTTTCAACACTGTCTCGTCTAGCGCCAGGTCTGGCACCAGAAATAGCGTCAGCCGCTTGGACAATACACGATTCCAAAGTTGAATAAGGATGTTCTCCGTGATGTGATTCCATCGCTCTGATTATTTTTTCGTCAGCACCGAATTTCTGTAGAATTCTTCGCCCGATCTCTACGTGAGTGCCGGCGATTTCGTGATCTACGGCCTTGCCGATATCGTGGAGCAAGGCTCCGGCTTTGGCGACAGCCACGTTGGCTCCTATTTCTGTGGCCAACATACCGGAGATATGGGACATTTCTATTGAATGTTGAAGAACGTTTTGGCCGTAAGAAGTTCTGAAATGTAGTCTACCAAGAATTCCCACAATTCTAGGATCAAGATTGAAAACTCCGCATTCATAGGCGGCGGCTTCACCTTTTTCTTTAATTATTTTATTTATTTCCTGTTTAGCTTTCTCCACCATCTCCTCAATTTTAGCTGGTTGAATTCTGCCGTCAGCAATTAAGTTTTCCAAAGCCACTCTAGCTACCTGTCTGCGGACAGAATCGTATGAAGATATGGTAATAAGACCCGGAGTGTCATCAACAATCACTTCTACTCCGGAAACTCTCTCAAAAGCTTTTATGTTTCTGCCTTCTTTGCCTATAATTTTCCCTTTTATTTCATCAGAGGGGATAGTGACAGTAGTGGAAAATACTTCGGAAGAAACTGAATTAGCTAATCTTTGAATTGAAGAGGTCAGTATCTCTTTTGCTTTTGATTCAATTTTTTCACTACCGGCGTTTTCTAATTTTTGCATTCTGACAGCGATGTCTTCTTCATTCTTTCTTTCAATTTCTTTAATCAAAACATTTTTTGCTTCTTCTTCTGTCAAATTAGAAACTTTTTGTAATTCGTCGAACTTTTGTTTTTCTAAAGTCTCCACCTTTTCTTTAATAGTTTTTACTTCAGAAACTTTTTCCTTAACCTGCTCTATTTCTTTATCAATATCAACCTGCCTCTTATCCAAAAATTCCTCTTTTTTAATAAGGCGATCTTCGGTCTTTTTTATTTTTTCTTCTCTTTCCTTAAATTCTGTTCTAGTCTCTTTTAAGGTTTCTTCAGCTTTCTTTTCGGCTTCTTCGGTAATCTTCTTAGCTTCTTCCCGCGCGTGGAGTTCCATCTGCTTGATACGAAGCTCCACTGAACCTCTTTGGCCTAAAGAGATAATCCAGCGCAGAAAATAACCGAAGGCAACACCCACCAGGGCTGCTAAGCCCGCCAGGAGCACCGCTAATTTTAATGACATATATTTTGCTGTAATTCCGCTTTAATCGATAGCGGCGAGAGATTTGTGTCTGATTTTGTTTGAAAATAAAGACATTTTTGAATTTTTATGCTAATCCTTCGCAGTTTTTGAAACGAAATTACTATATTTAATGGTAATGCAACCATTATACACTATGCTAAGCAAAAAGCAAAACATACTTTTCCTGCGTTAGGTCAAAAGGGTTAAGGCTCTTGGAAAAGTAGTTTTGCTTTTTGCTCTACAATATCTTGTCTACTATTCCGTACTTTTTAGCTTCATCAGCTGACATAAAAAAGTCGCGCTCAACATCGGCATCAATTTTAGATAAAGGTTGGCTAGTATTTTCAGCTAACATTTTGTTTAAATTTTCTCTGGTTTTTAGAATGTGTTTAGCTGTGATGGCAATATCAGAAGCTTGGCCTTCAGCACCGCCGATCGGTTGATGAATCATTACTTCAGCATTTTTTAATATAAATCTTTTGCCTTTTGTTCCGGCAGAAAGCACCAAAGCTGCGCCAGAAGCGGCAATGCCGACGCAGAAAGTAGAAACATCTGGTTTTATAAACTTCATAGTATCCATTATCGCAAGAGTAGAAGTGACTGAACCGCCCGGGGAGTTTATATAAAGGGAGATTTCTTTTTTGGAATCTTCAGACTGCAAAAACAAAAGCTGGGCAATTATTAAATTTGCCATAGTGTCCTCTATTGGCCCACCCAAAAAGATAATCCTATCCTTCAAAAGGCGTGAATAAATGTCATAAGCCCGCTCGCCATTATGCGATTTTTCAATAACAGTTGGCACTAATATTGAATTTTTTTCATTTGTCATAATGGGAGAGTATAGCACATTTTTAGTATTATTGTATACTTTTAGATATGGATTTTATTTCTATTAAATTTATTTTCGCTGTCATTATTTTTGGTCTGTTTCTTGCTTACTGGATATTCAATTTTACTATCCTTTACCATCTCACTCGCTTTGGGGTGGGTACCAAGCCTAAAAAATTTGCCGCAGTTTTTCTTCTGGGGTCGATTATTCTTTTCTCTATCTGTGTTTTACTTTTGGGCAATATTAATATAAACAACCTGATATCTTAAAATGAAATCAATCTTTTCCATTTTTAAAAAATCAGACAACTCTTTTGATGGTGAAGAGAAAGGGGAAGAAGTCATCTTGCTTCTACGCCGCCATCCTTTTGTTATTTTGGCGAGATTGTCTTTATTTATATTCTTGGCTTTAGTACCAATAATCATTGGTATTTTGTTTTCTTCTTATCTCTACTCACACAATCTCTTAACCCTTTTTCTTTTTATTTTCCAGTGCTTGGTATCTCTTGGTTTGGTCAGGCAGTTTTTACGCTCTAACGATGTATGCTTTGGATGTTTGGATTGTTACTGACCGAAGAATTATTGATAGTACTCAGCATGGATTTTTTAACCGAACAATTTCCGAACTACATCTAAGTCGGGTACAGGATATTTCTACTCAAACCAAAGGGATCATTCCCACCTTTTTAAAATTTGGGGATCTTCAGGTGCAGACGGCAGGCACGGAAGAAAAATTTAAGTTCTTTCAAATTCCCAATCCTGGGAAAGTCAAAGACACCATTATGAAATTAACTGCTCACCACACCCAATAATTTTTTATTCTGCTTTTTCCAGTAATTTCAAAATTTCTTGGTTGAGTAGGATGGTGGAAACATAAATGCGGGCGTTTTGCTCGGTGGCCTCGGGGTAGTGTTTAAGAATTTCCTTGACTTCGTTTTCCAAAATTTCTTTATTTGGTTCGAGTTTTTCGGCTACCGCTATTTTGTTGAAAATAAGTTGGATTTTAGCTTTCTTTTCTGAACTTTCTCTCAAATCTTTTTTTAAATCCTCTTCCGTCTTTTTGACATGTGCTAAATAGTCAGCGAATTTTCCTCCCGATCTTTCTATATCATTTTTCATTTGGGCTAAAGATTTTTCAATTTCACTCTCAATCAAAATTTCTGGCAAGTCTATCTTGGTATTTTTTACTAACTCATCCATTATGGCAGCTCTTTTCTTTTCTATATTTCTATTTTTCTTCTCCTCAGTGATATTTTGCTTCACTTTTCCCTTAAGTTCATCTAGGTTTTTAAAATTGCCGGCCACTTTGGCAAACTCATTATTAAGTTCAGGCAAATCCTCATCTTTTATCTCAGGATGTTGGTGTCCTTTGTCTTCAAGATTGTTTTTATGATAATCAAAGTGCGCTTTATTCCTCCTTATCTGTAATAGAACATCTTCAATCTCTTTGTCTGTGGCCTCTGTGTTTTCACTAACTACTGACTGTTGGCTACTAGCTGCTATTTTTTTGTAATCAGGTAATTCAAAAACTGGCAAAATAGCGCAAATGGCCTTAAATTCTACTGGATTTCCTATGGCTAGTTTGGTAATAGAAATTTTTGGCTGACCTATAATATCCTGTCCCTCTTGAGCGACAATTTTATGAAAATGCTCCTTAAGCAAAATATTAACCGCTTCTTCAAGTAATTTGGCTTCGCCTACTTTTTCAGTCACTACATTTTCTGGTACGTGGCCTTTTCTAAACCCCGGAATTTCTAGAGAAATAGCGAGCATCTTCAGAGCTTTTCTGCGGGCGTTATCTAAAAAAATGGCAGGTAATGATACTTCCATCTCTACCTCCGATTTCGGCAGTTTTTTAGTTTTTACGTCGTATTGCACGAGGCCAGTTTATCAGAAATTGAGTTTACTGCAACTCGGCCTCTATAGCGGCGGCGCCTTGATCAAGATTGTCTAAGTCTGTGGCGTTTAAATCTGCCTCAATTGAACCCAAATCATCAGAAGTACCTTGTTGATTTAAAGACTCAGTTATAGCATCGCTTTGTTCTGCTGGTACATAAGTTTCTTGAGAAGATCTTTCCTTTAGGAAATACAGACCACCGATTACGATAAGAGCCAGAATGATAATGACGGCGATAAGAGGTCCGGCTGATTTTTTATCTCCTTGGCTTTGCATTGGGGGCATTTGGTTTGAATTAAATGTATCCATAATTTTTTATTTATAATTTTTAATTTTCAATATTGGATTTTAGGCTTGTTATCACATCCACTAAGGCGGCATGGGCAACTTTTATATCAGTCTTAGCTTGTTCTATTTGTTCTCTCAACCCTTGGTAATCATTTTTTATGGCCTCAGTAGTAGTGCTGGTATCTGAAAGAACTACTTCAGCATTAACTCCAATAGCGGCGACACTGGCTTTGGCTGTTTCTATTTTTAATTCAGCTACAGCTAGCAAATCTTTGGCCTCTGTGACATCCGTTCCCGCTTCTTCAAATTTAGCAATTCTGGAATCTATTCTTTCCGCTAATCTCTCCAGACGGCTAACTGCGGCCTCAAATCTTTCTGTAATAGTCCCAACAAAATTATGAAGTCTTTCTCGCATTTGGTTCAAGACATTTTCTCTTCTTTGCTCCACTTCATTTTTGACGGTCTCTCTTTTGGCTTCCACTTCTGCCTTAAAGGCTTCTGTTCTGGTTCTGATTTCCTCCCGAATCTGATCTTTCTTTTCTTCCAGTTCTTGTTTACGATTTTCTAATTCTTCCTGAGCTCTTAATCTCATTTCCGTTTTTATTTCCGCCTTTGCCCCGACGGAAGTTGTGGAGTCCTCCGCAAAAGACATAGTAGGCAATAAGGCTAGAGAAGTTATAATTGCCGATAATATTATTTTATTTTTCATACTTTAAGATTAATTTTTAAACAATCTCAGCTGGACAGGGATAATTATACTATAGAAAAGCAACTAAAAGTAATGCCACAATGTTGATTATTTTAATCATTGGGTTTATGGCTGGCCCAGCAGTGTCTTTATAAGGGTCACCGACGGTGTCGCCGGTAACAGCTGCCTTATGAGCTTCCGAACCCTTGCCGCCGTGAGCTCCTTCTTCTATGTATTTTTTAGCGTTGTCCCAAGCGGCGCCTCCGGTAGTCATAGAAATTCCCACAAACAAGCCAGTTACAATGGAGCCAACCAAAAGCCCTCCAAGAGCGGCTGGGCCGAGCAAAAGTCCGACCAAGATAGGAGCTAATACTGGAATTAGAGCTGGCACGATCATTTCTTTGATGGCGGCTTTGGTGACAATATCAACAGCGCGAGAATAATCAG
>CAYXQM010000038.1:0-5449 GCA_964467495.1 uncultured Candidatus Saccharibacteria bacterium
CTGACAATGGGGGTCGCACAAGAATTTACGACTGGGCGATTCGAGACCGAACTAGCCGCCGGCTAATCTACTAGGAGGTGAACAATGAAAAATTGTCACGCTCCACCGTAACCCCGTCGGAGAACCGCTCGCATTGCACGAGCGGCTCCGGCGGGATTTTCTTTTGCTTGCCCCGCGTAGCTTTAGCGAAGTGGGAATGATAGGATATTTGTATGAAATTTTTATCTAAAAATCTTAAAGAAACAGCCCAAATAGCTTCTGGTTTTGTCAAAACCGCACTAACCAAACAGAATGAGGATAATAAAGCTACCATTATTGGGCTGTACGGAGAATTGGGGAGTGGCAAAACTATTTTTATGAAATATTTGGCAGAAAGTTTTGGTATCAAAGAAACTATCCAAAGCCCTACTTTTGTTATTGAAAAAATTTACGACCTCACCCCGCGCTTCGCGTCGCCCTCTCCTTATGAAGGAGAGGGAAGAGACGAGATATTCGAAAAGCTTATTCATATTGACGCTTATCGGATAGAAAAAGAAGAAGAAATGTTAAATTTGGGATGGAATGAAATTATATCTGACCCCAAAAATCTAATTTGCATAGAATGGCCTGAAAAAATTATCGGTATTATGCCAACCCATATTATGATAAAATTCGAACATGTCTCCGAAACCGAAAGAAAGATTAGTATTGCTTGATGCGCACGCCATTATCCACCGGGCATACCATGCTCTGCCTGATTTTGCTACTACTGCTGGCGAGCCAACTGGGGCTCTATACGGCTTAATTTTGATGATTTTGAAGATTGTAGATGAGCTTAAACCTGATTACTTGGTGGCTTGCTACGATTTACCTAAGCCGACCTATCGGCACGAGGTTTACGAGGGGTACAAAGCCGGGAGAGCCAAAACCGACGATGATTTAGCTGTTCAGTTGGAAAAATCAAAGCAAATTTGTGAAGCCCTAAGTATTCCCGTTTACTCCAAAGAAGGTTTTGAGGCAGATGATATTCTCGGCACGATTGTGGAGAAAACGAAAGATGGGGAAGTTGATGTCATTATTGCTTCCGGTGATATGGACACTTTGCAATTAGTTGATGATGAAAAAGTTAGAGTATATACCTTAAAGAAAGGAATAAAAGATACTATTTTATACAACGAAAAAGCGGTCCAAGAAAGATTTGGTTTTGGGCCAGAACTTCTGCCAGATTTCAAAGGTTTAAGGGGGGATCCGTCAGATAACATAATCGGCATTGCCGGCATCGGAGAAAAAAGTGCCACCGAACTGGTGCAGAATTTTGGGAGCATAGAAAATATTTATAAGAAGCTAAGAGCTAAGAGCTTAGAGCTTAGAGAAAAAATAAAGCCAAGAATTTTGAAGTTACTGGAAGAAGGAGAGGAAGAAGCCAAGTTTAGCAAAATGCTGGCCACCATCAGGAGAGATGCTCCCATTGATTTTGTTTTGCCTGAAAAGGTATGGGGGAAAAATGTAGATTTAGAGAAGGCAAAGAAACTTTTTAATGAATTAGAGTTTAGAACAATGGGGGTCAAACTCTCTGCTGCTTTGAGCAAAATAAACGGCAAAGAGGCTGTCACTGGTTCCGCAGAGGAGGCTGACCAAGAAACAAAAATTGCTCTCTGGGTTGTCGACTCGAGCATTACCAACCCAGATTTAGATGATATTTTAAATTTTGCCAAAACCGATTCTCTGAAAGAAGCCAAAAAAATTATTTTTGAAGAATTGGAAAAGAGAGAAAGCGCTTTTGTTTTTGAAGAAATTGAAAAACCATTAATACCTATAATTGAAAAAGTGGAACAACATGGCGTTTCGATTGATTCTTCTGTTCTTAAAAAATTGGGCCAAGATTATTCAAAAGAACTTCAAGAAATTGAAAAGAAAATATGGAAAGAGGCAGGCGTGGAATTTAATGTTGCCTCTCCCAAACAACTTGGAGAAATCCTTTTTGAAAAAATGGGTCTTACTGTCAAATATCAAAAAAAGACCAGTACTGGCGCCAAATCGACCAGAGAATCAGAGCTTGAAAAAATGCGCGGCCTTCATCCAATAATTCCTCTAGTTTTGGAACACAGAGAGCTTTCTAAATTACTTTCAACTTACATCAAACCCATCCCTAAAATGCTGGATAAAAATTCTCGTCTGCACGCAAAATTTATCCAAACCGGTACCACTACTGGTCGCATGTCTTCTGAAAACCCAAATTTACAGAACATCCCTATCGGTTCCGAAAGAGGGAAGATTATTAGAAAAGCTTTTGTTGCCCCCAAAGGCAGTGGGCTTATATCTTTAGATTACTCCCAAATAGAACTTAGAATTGCCACCTTCCTTTCGAGGGATAAAAAACTTATAGAAATTTTTAAAGAAGGTAAAGACGTTCACTCGGCAGTCGCCTCTGAAGTTTTTGGAGTACCCTTGAATGAAGTCACAAAAGGAATGCGTCGCCAGGCCAAAGTTATTAATTTTGGCATTCTCTACGGTATGGGGGTGAATGCCCTTTCTCAAAACTTGGGTTCTGATAGAAAAACTGCTCAGGAATTTTACAATGCTTATTTTGAAAATTTCAAAGGTTTGGCTGAATATCTGGACCAAACGAAAGAGGAAGCTGAAAAGTTGGGATATACTAAAACCTTTTTTGGCAGACGTAGATATTTTGCTGGTATTAAATCAAAAATTCCTTATATTAAAGCGGCCTCTGAGAGAATGGCCATCAACGCCCCAATCCAAGGTACTTCGGCTGATATTATAAAAATTGCCATGAGAAAAATTGATGATTTAATAGAGAAGGAAAACCTGTCCAGTTCCGTGTATCTTACAATGCAAATCCATGATGAATTAGTGTACGAGGTTGAATATAAGGCAAATCAGAAATTTGCATTGCAAGCCAAGAAAATTATGGAAGAAGTGCTTACCCCAGAGCAGACATCGGGGGTGCCTATTGTGGCTAATAGTTCTACTGGAGATAATTGGGGAGAACTGAAATAAATGTAAAATTAAAAAATCAAAATGCAAAGTTTATTTAAAGAATTTGAAAACCTTTTTTCTGATCCAGAAGAAATTCCGGCAGAAAAAGAAAACAAAAAAAGCCCCTATGCCTATAGTCCTTTTGCTTTGCAAGATGCCTTAGGAGAGAAAAATATCAAAAACATCTGGATCGAATACCATCGGCTTATTTTTCAAGGTGTGGCGGTAGAAGATTTAATTTTTAAAATAGTAGGCAAAGTGCGAGAGATGGTGGCCATAAATGCGGGAGCCAGCAAGGAAGCTTTAGGTACCAAAGACTATCCTTATAACAAATCAAAAAGAGATTTAAAAAATTGGGGGATAGAAGATCTTCGGAATTTCTATACCAAATTAATCTCTATTTACCACCAATCGAGAATGGCCGGGGGAGAGGGTTTGGAAATAGCTTTAGAAAAAACTCTTCTTAGTATTTAAATTCTAACTAGGTGAGAATGCTTTCTGAATTTTTGTAAGTTTTTAAAAGCCGTTTTTGAGGTCACTGTGCCTAACCAAATAGCGGCACTGGCTAGCACTGCTTGCATAAACCATTCGGTATCTCTGACGGCTACTATAAGAAAATTAAAAGTGTGGGACAAATTGTCTTTTGGTAAATTGCGCAGAACATCTCCTATAGAAACAAAAACAAAAGAGGAAACTACAAAAACCAATAATATAAAATACCCCTTATGTCCAAGGAAGGCATCTTTGGCAAAATGCACGTAAATGTGCAACATCACTCGTTTTTTTAAATTACTCTCCATAAGCATTAAATTGTTTATAATATTTTTCAAATATTTTTTTGGCTCTATAAACTCTGACTCTAGCGGCGCCACTTCTGATGTTTAATATTTGCCCAATCTGTTTGAATGATTTACCGGCAAAATATCTTAACTTCAAAACTTGAGTGGTGGCCTGATCCATTTTATTTAAAACAAATTCTACATAACTTTTATCCATAGATTCTTCTTGCCTATTGGTGTCGGCTAGCACTGCTTCCATTTCATCAGTCAGGGATATGTGAGCTTTCCTATAATTATTTATCTGCCCGGCAATGCAATTCTTGAGAATGGTGTTTGACCATGGCCGGAAACTGCCTCCACTTTCAGAAAACTTCTTGCCGTATTTGTACATCTTTACAAAAGTTTCCTGAACCGCATCCTCGGCGTCTTCTTTAGTTCTGAGGGATTTTCGGGCTATGGCCAAAAAACGCTTATTATGCCTGTCAAAAAGTTCGCCAAAGCGTGCTGGGTTTTTGTACGAAAGTCTTAATATTTCTTCATCCTTCTCTTCCATGGCTCTATATTAGACCTTTATTTTAGCATAAATGTTACAAGCGTATCTTTTTAGATTTTCAGATGCTCTTATAGGTATGAAAGATAAATATTTATGGCGCTTGCTAAATCAGTCAAGATCCCCCCCTCGGGGGGCAAACCAGATTAAAATTGAATAAATATTTTTAAATCGATTTAGTCAATCGATCTTACAAAGTAACCTTGACACAAAAGGCCCGATTAAGGGTCTTTTGTTTTTTTGTGGGTCCCCCGAACATAATAATATTATAAGCATATTTTCGGATGCTGAATATATGTAAAATATGTATAATCAGCTCCTCTTTATCAGAGAGATGACTCGCAAAGAAGTTTTGTAGAATTAGTAAAATTTTGCAATTTTTTTAATATTTTTGACTCCTCAAACATATTCGTAACATTGTTATAACAGAAAACCGCCTCACCAAGAGAACGACAAGGTCGGTCTCTGTTGGTGGGCGGGACAAGCAATGGTGATGGGAATCATCTGCATCGCCTAAATCGAAGAACTTGGGCTGGGGTTTCTGATGGCGCCGCACTCTCCAATTCGGTAGTAATCCTTTCTCGAGCTTCGTTCATTGTCATCTTCTGCCCCACAGACATTGAAGTGATTACAGCGCCAAGAAATCGACAGGATTCTGTCAACTTGTTTACGAGGTTAAACTCGTCGGGAACATCCAGCATCAAGTGGTCAGAAAGAAGGAAATCCTCCGCTCGAAGAGCTGAGCCATACAACCGAATTCCTTTCCCAGAACCATAATCGTTAAAAACAGGTTCCCCTCGAGCCTCGAATACTCGACCCGTAGCGATGACTTCCCCATTACGCATCACTTGGAACTTTTTGCAGTCAAGCTCCCAAAACGCGTCTAAAGTGTCGAATTTAAGACCTTCAAACTGAAACCAGGGCTCACTTTCGTAATCTACAACCTCAATTTCGATTTGCACAATAACCTCCTTTCTCCTACCTTTAGGTTAATGAAAATTAAAGAAAAAGCAATGGGGTTATAAATTTTTTGTAATGGTATAGAAGCAGAATGAATTATAACCTTGCAACATAACAAAATTTCAACTTGTCCGCCCACTAGGATTCGAACCTAGGACCGTTCGCTTAAAAGGCGACTGCTCTA
>CAYXQM010000039.1:0-5272 GCA_964467495.1 uncultured Candidatus Saccharibacteria bacterium
TTATAGCCAATGATGGACCAGGTCAGAAGTTGGAGAACTGGGGTTCGCCTCCTGGTCTTGTCTGTCCTGGGCGCCCATACTTCTTTCCTCCTCCGGGAAGATGGGCGCCCCTCTTTGTCTCTATATTTTTTGTCGAAGTGGCCTGCACTGAGCGAGCAAAGCGAGTCGAAGTGCTACGGGACTAGGATTCGAACCTAGATAAACGGATCCAGAATCCGTTGTCCTACCATTAGACGATCCCGTAATGATTAATAGAATAACTAAAATAACTCTTTTTTACAAATATTTAGGAAAAACTGGCCCGGATTCTTCCTAAATGCCGTTTTTCTTTTCTTATCCATTTAATTATTATACCAGAGCGGAACAAGGACGTCTTATACGGAGCAGAATTTTAGTCTTCCAAAATATGGTTAAAAGCCCGCCTGCCTCGGCTTTACTAAAGGCTGTGCGGGTGGTATTGTCGAGGTATGAAATTAAGTCTTCTTAAGAAAAAACTAAAAATTATAGAAAAAATGGGCTTTATTCCCACTCGCAGAGTTCATGATACCGGGATTGGACAAACACTCGAATATTTATTAGGTATTAAAGAGAATAATTTCAGTTTGCCAGATATAGGCGATATTGAATTAAAAGCAAAAAGGATTGAGTCTGGTAGTATGTTGACGATAGCGACAAAGTCTCCGTTACCAAAAGGAATTAATAAAATTTTATTTAATAAATATAAATATCTCGACAAAGAAAAAAAATATAATTTACACTCAACAATATATGGGTCAAGAAAAAACAAGCAATCTTTTCAGGTAATTTTTGATAAAGAGAAATTATTATTAAAAAATAGATACAAGATAAACGCATATTGGCCTATATCTGTTTTTGATGATGTATTAAAAGTTAAATCTGATAAAATTCTTTTTGTTTTGGCGGAAACAAAAGGAGAAAGAAAATCTCCAAAGGAAAAATTCCATTATGTGGAATCTTATCTACTATCAGATTTAAATATTAATAAATTCAAATCTGCAATTGAAAAAGATAAATTGAAAATCGACATAAGAATAGGAGTTTATAGAAGTGGTAAAAATAAAGGAAAATACCACGACCATGGTACTGGATTTAGAATAAATAAACGAGACTTTTTACATTTGTTTGACTCTTTTGAAAAACTGATCTAGTTTTTTCTTAATACAACGATACTCTCTTTGTTCATTGTTTCCTCTAAAGCACCAACAATGTTTGTTGGGGAGTTTTTGATTGGCATTCTTTTACCCGGAATATTTCGGACGATAATATCTTCGCAAGTAAATCCAATCTTTTCTGCTAATTCAGCGATAATAAAATCGGTAGGGATTCGCACTTGTTTGACAAGACGATTCCCAATAACAAGACAGAAATATTTTTTGGGTTTAAGTATTTTATGTGCTTGTTTCAGACAATCATTCAACCCAACAAAAAAACTTAATACATCTTTCGCTCTCGCTTCGTCTTGTTTTGCGATTTTTTCTAATGATTCTTTGAGATAATCTGATAAAAGTGCGTGAGATAAATTTTTAGTAGCTTTTCCGCCAAGTAATTCATTATCTATACCAGAAGCATCATTTGGATTTTCAAACATATCAATCCATTGAGAAGAAAGCCTAGAAAATTGACCGTAAGCAACGGTTGTCCGACTGTCGCCATATGGAGGAGAAGTAATTATACAGTCAATAGAATTTGCTTTTATTCCATTATCTTTTGATGAATCACCGTAAATAATCTTCGTCCACGATTTTTTCGTATTTTTATAAAATTCAGTCATTCCGACTATATTTTTTTCAGCATGTTTGCGAAAAATTCCTATTACGTCTGGATCATGTTTTTCTAGCTTTTCTCCTTTAATACGTACTAGTTTAAATTCTCCTGTTTTTGTATTTGAGGAGTAGCGGACTGTCTCACTGAAAGCAACCATTAAAAAATTTTGGATTGATTTGTCTTTTATCTCTCGTATAGTTTTTTTCAATATAGCAAGATTAACAATTACTCTGTCTTTAAACCAAAAGTCAATATTTTTGAAATTTGGCTTTTGTTTTTCATTGCTCTTTGTTTTTCTCACCCTATTTAGCAATGCAATATATTCTTTTGTTAGTTTTTGTGGATTGATTGGGGTTGTTTTTGCATGTGCAAGAAAAATAGCAAGTGGATTAAGATCAATACCATAAGCGTTTCTTCCTAGAAGTTTACTTTCAACCAAGGCTGAACCAGAGCCACAAAAAATGTCACAAATAGTATCACCCTCTTTGCTGTATGTTTCTAATAGTCTTCGTCCAACTTGTGGAATAAACATCGCTGGGTATGTATGTATTCCGTGCGTGTATGATTTTGTTTTTTCTCCTCTATAATCCCACGAATAATCTATTTTACGAACATATTTTTCATCTCTTAATTGGTCTTTATCTAATTGTGGTCCAATGTTACGAATAATTTTAACCACAATACCTCGTACTTCTACTTCCTCGCGATAAATTGGGAATAATGTCGGATTTGCCGGCTGAAGTCTGAACCTTCCATTTTCACGGTATAGTTTTTTTAGAGTCGCCTCGTTGTTATCTATTACGGCCACAACGGTTTGACCATTTTCTGCTTCCTCTTGTTTGCGTATAACTACAATATCACCATCAAAAATACCTTCATCAATCATACTGCTACCCTGAACACGTAAAGCATAGTGTCTGTCCTGCTTTCCAATTTCATTTTTCGTGATAGTAACCACTTCGTCTGGAATTTCGATTGCTTCAATTGGTTGGCCAGCGGCGATTGTTCCTAAAAGAGGAATTTTCACCATTTGGCTGATTTTGTCTTTGATGTTAATAGAACGTTTTTGGTTTTTCTTTTTCTTTTTCAAAAAACCAGCTTCTTCCATTTCGGAGATGTGTTGGTGAATTGTAGAAACAGATTTAAGTTTTAATTTTTTCTTTATTTCTTCTAGAGAAGGGGAGTATCCTTTTTGTTCGGAATAAAAATTTAAAAAATCCAATATTTTTTTCTTTTGTGGAGTTAAACTTTTTTGCATGCATTAATTATATCGGAATATGTTTATGGTTTGTGTTTAATATGTGGATAACTTTCGGTTTTCTTTCGGTTTATGGAGCTTGATGTGATATAATTATAACGTAGCAGAGCACAGTCGAACTCATTGAAAAACTATAAATTAAAAATAATATGATAAAATAAAAGAATTGCGCTTTAATTGACGTGGCGCGCAACATAATTTCGCTAAATATCATGACAAACATACTATTTTTTATAGCGGGGATTGCGTTGGGATTTTATATTAAAGGCAAGATGGGGGAGAAGACCGGAAAGAGTTTTAAATCTCTAGAAACGGAAGAGTTGGGGGAGATAATGGAGAAAGCGAGAGAAGCATTGAGTGAGAGAACAGAAGAGAGGAAAGAAAAAATTTTAGAATTTATGAGGCGAGAAGGGTCTTTTGACGAAGCGCTTAAGACCTGCAAAATAGAAGAAGGGGAGAATAAACCCGGCGCGACTTGTAATGAAATTGAGAAGCTACTCAAAGTTTCCGGCAAAACCGCTAGAAAATACTTGGACGAACTAGAAGACGAAAACAAAATCAGGCAAGTCGGAAAAACAGGCAGAGGTATTTATTACGTCCTAAATTAGGAAGAATTAGAAGGGATTTTGCCTAATATATAGGTCTTAAAGCGCTTTTTGCACACTTTTTGATTGACATTAGTAAGATTAAGACATAGTCTTGGTATTGCTTCTCCCTGCTCCTTGTGGGGAAAATTGGGGGGTGCTAGACCCGCGTCCGGCATCCCCCTTTTTTGAAATTTAATTATTTCACTTATAAAAATAAAAAAATGGAAAATAAAATATCTACGCCGATTGCTATCATATTTGCAGGAATTTTAATTGCCGGAGCGGTTCTTTATGGTACCAAAGATGGAAGTAGTACGACTTCTGATTCTGATACAGCAGCACCAAAAAGAGACACTGGCAGTTTGGAAGAAATGAGACCAGTATCAGAAAGTGATCATATTCGTGGGAATTTAAATGCCAAAGTTTTTGTTGTTGAATATTCGGATACAGAATGTCCTTATTGCAAACAATTTCATACCACCATGAAGCAAGTAATGGACGAATATGGAAATAGGGGAGAAGTTGCTTGGGTCTATAGACATTTTCCTTTGGACCAACTTCATTCCAAAGCCCGCAACGAAGCTTTAGCTTTAGAATGTGCGGCTGAGTTGGGGGGTAATGACAAATTTTGGGCCTACACTGACCGCATTTATGAAATTACTCCAACTAACAACGGACTTGATCCGGCAGAACTTCCAAAAATCGCTCAATATGTTGGACTTAACATAAATGAATTCAATACATGTATGGCTAGCAATAAGTACGCAAAAAAAGTGGAATCTGACGCCCAAAACGGCATCGCTACGGGAGCCAGAGGAACGCCCTGGAACATTGTAGTAACTCAAGATGGCGATAAGCGATCATTACCTGGAGCTTACCCATATACAGCGGTAAAACAGCTTATAGACGAAGTTCTCGCGAGTGAATAATCTCCATCAGGCACAAGGTCAGAGGTGACCATTGTACTAAGAGGGCGTGCAGGTGTGATGTAATTTCGTGTGTGGTGATAGATAAAAATTGCAGTTCTCGTTATCCTATTTTATTATGATCACAATAATGGACAAAGAACAAATAAAAAATTTTGCGTTCATTGATGGACAAAATTTATATATGAACACGGCGAAGAAAGAGATTAATTCTTGGAAGATTGACCTTACTCGTTTTCGGGTTTATTTAAAGAAAAAATATAATGTTAACAAAGCGTATTATTTTTTAGGATATGTGCAAGAAACAAACCAAGAATTATACGAGGAAATTCAAAATGCTGGTTTTGTTTTAATTTTTCGTGAACATAATCCGACAATGCTCGGGAAAAAGAAAGGAAATGTAGATTCTGATATTATCTTTCATATAATGAAAAAATTATACAATCAAGAAAATTTTAGTAAAATTGTTCTTATTTCCGGAGATGGTGATTATAAATTATTGGTTGATTTTTTGATTGAAGAAAATAAGTTTGAAAAAATATTATTTCCAGATAGAAAATACAGATCTTCTTTATATAAAGAATTGTCAAATAAATATTTTGCTTATTTAGATGACGTAGACATCAAAAATAAGATCGCAAAACAAGAAGAAAATTTTAGTAAAAAGAAAAGGGTGCCTTAGGTAATTAACCTTTTGGACCCCTTTTCGTCTGAAT
>CAYXQM010000040.1:0-5226 GCA_964467495.1 uncultured Candidatus Saccharibacteria bacterium
TAGAATACTCCCCTGTCACGGGAGAGGTCGTGGGGTCAGCACCCATCGCCCGCGCCAAACAAAATTCTACCAAAATACCCTTATTTTAAGGGGTGTTTTTGGTTTTTTAAGCCCCAGTTGAAAAGATGTGAGGCAGTATGCTATTATAATATAGTCGATTGTCCCAATTTGGCTGCTACCGCACAGGCGGCCATGGTCGTGGGGTTGTTGCCTCTTCCCCACGGCCTTTTTTATTTAAAAAATTTCTCAACATATCTAGTATTTTATAGTATAATGCGATTTATGAAAGACTGCGTATTTTGCAAAATTGCTGAACAGAGTGAAAATAATTAAAGCCACTTATTTTAAGCTAGTCAAAAGCAATTGTGGTATAGTTATAAAGTAATAATTTTAATAATCTAAACTAGTATCATGAAGAAGAATATCGTTATCATATTTTTAGTTTTAACTTTAATTACCCCAAGCATTGTTGGAGCCCAAACTGTTATTAGCGTTCAAAATCAAGAGCAACTTGCCATTCTTATAAATCAGACCATCAAACTCATTGAACAACTAATCAGTAAATTAACACTCCAACTGAATCAATTACAGGCAGTGCCTACGACAGAAGAGACATCTACAACCACCGAAGAGATTATTGTGGAAAGCCAGCCAAAGATCTCTATCTCTCTTGAAAGTTTAATCTACAGATTCAACGATCCAGAGTTGAATGGAAAATATTTAGCTGATGTAACACTTAAAGCCAAAAGAAATTTTATAAAATCTACTTTGTCTTATTATGTATACGTTAGTGATGATTCTGCCAATAGAACCCAGACCACAGAAACATTAAGATCTATTGATGTCGGGGAAACTGTAATCTTAGAGGATATTAAATATTCCATAGAGATGAAAGATAGCAACAATAGGCAAGTCAACATTAGCGAATGGTTTGAAATCACAAAAGCCACTGCTACCAGCAATGGGGAGTCGATAGGGGTTGAGTTTTAACTATGAACGATTGTATTTTTTGCAAAATTGGGAAGGGAGAGATACCAGCCTATAAAGTTTATGAAGATGATGATTTTGTCGCTTTTTTGGATGTAAATCCGCAATCACCAGGCCATTGCCAGGTAATTCCCAAAAAACATTATAGATGGGTTTGGGACGTACCGAATGTCGGAGAATATTTTGAAGTAGTTAGAAAGATGGCCTTGGCCCAGCAGAAAGCTTTTGAGACTGATTGGATACTTTCTAAAATTGTAGGAGACGAAGTGGGGCATGCCCACATTTGGGTTTTCCCAAATAATAAAGTTAAGGGAAATAAAAAAGATTTTGAGACCAATGCAAAGAAAATCAGAGAAAATTTGGTCTAGAGAACATGAGAATTTTTAAAATTATTTTGGCATCTATGGCGACCTTAGGAGCATTATTTTTAGCCGGTTATTCTTTTTTTATTTTTTCTTTAGGGCCGTGCGATAAGCCGTTAGAATACGCTATTGGCCGATTTGATTCCCAGTTTGGAGTAAGCCAAGAAGAATTTAAAGCCGAAATTGCTGAAGCTGAATCGGTTTGGGAAAAAGCTCTTGGTAAAGATGTCTTTCTTTATGATCCAGATGCTAAATTCAAGATTAATTTGATATATGACGAAAGACAACTCACTACTATACAAAAACAAAAAACAGAATTTGGTCTCACGGCTGCAGAAAATGTTTTAGGGAATCTCGACGCCAAATTTAATACTATGAAAAATAATTATGACAGGCAAAAAACTTTGCATGAACAAGCCATTGCTTCTTTTGAGTCAAGGCGTGCTGGCTATGAATCAAAAGTAAGTTATTGGAATGCTCGTGGCGGAGCGTCGGCGGATGTATATGATGCTCTTCAAACAGAGTCTAGACTTCTTAACACTGAAGCCGCGCGGCTTAACACTGAGGCTACGGTTCTCAATGCGGTGGCTTCCGAATTGAACACTCTCTTAGGGCAGAGGAATGTAGCTGCGACAGAATATAACAAAGTGGTTGAAAATTATAATCAAAAATATGGTCACAGCTTAGAGTTTAATCAGGCCGAGTATACGGGTAAGGAGATAAACGTTTATCAATTTGGTAATGAAAAGGATTTACTTTTGGCTCTGACCCATGAACTTGGGCACGCTTTAGGCATGAATCATGTTGAAAGCGCGGAATCTATAATGTATTACCTTACCAGCGGTGATATGGGGAACAAAATTAATCCATCTTCGGATGATTTGGCAGAATTAAGAAGGGTGTGTAAGATGGAATAATGAAAAGAGAAAAATTCATTGAAATCCTGTGGTTTGTAGTTATTCTGGCCTTGTTTTTTGTCTCTATTAAGTTTCTTCGTAATGGTGAATTACAGTCGCAAGTAGAAGCTCTCGGTATTTTTGCACCTCTTCTTATTTTGATTTTAAAAATGTCGACTCTTGTCGTGGCGCCCCTTGGTGGCACTCCCATCTATGTTCTTTCCGGTGCTTTGTTTGGTAGCTTTAAAGGATTTATTCTTGTGTTGCTTGGCGACATCCTAGGTTCCAGTATTTGTTTTTATTTATCCAAAATTTATGGTCAAAGAGTATTGAAATTTTTTGCCGGTTCTAAAAATGTAGAGAAAGTTTTGAAGACAGTAAATATAATCAGTAATACTAGGTCTTTTATTAAAGCCAGATTTGTTTTTGTCAGTATGCCTGAACTGTTGGCTTACGCCTCGGGTTTAAGTAAGATAAATTTCTGGACCTTTACTATCATTAACGCTATTTTCTATGCTCCTATAGATTTAATACTCGTATTTTTCGGATCTCAATTAGTAACCCTCCCCCTTAAATATTTTTTTCTTTACCCTCTTATCTTAATGTTTTTTGCTTTCGGGGGATTTATGGCTCTATATAAGGACTATGAGTCCCGCGAGGAACTTTTACAGGATGAAAAAGAAAAGAGTGTGTGATAATATCTCTTTAGTTAGCCGGGGTAGTTCAGTGGCAGAACGCCGTCTTGGTAAGACGGAGGCCGAGAGTCCGATTCTCTCCTCCGGCTCAATGTGTGTGCCACCTTAGCTCAGTTGGCAGAGCACGTCTTTCGTAAAGACGGGGTCCGCAGTTCGATCCTGCGAGGTGGCTCATAATATAAAAAATGAATAGAGATGGTTTTGAAGAAATTATTACGGAATATTTGAAACTGGTATACAACTTTGTATATCGGTTTGTTGGCGATCAGGCAATGGCAGAAGACATTACCCAAGAAACTTTTGTCAAAGTTTGGAAAAATCTTAAAAAATTTAATCAGAAACAAAATTTTAAAACTTGGATTTTCACCGTTGCTAGAAATACAGCTATTGATTGGTTAAGAAAAAAAAGAAACATCACTTTTTCCGAACTTGATAGAAATCTTGAAGAAGGAAAAATTTCGTTTGAAGAAAACATTGTTAATCTCGAGCCGCTTCCAGACGAAGTTTTTGAAAAAAAAGAATTAGTACAAAAACTGGAAAAAATTCTGAGTCAGATTCATCCTGATTTTAGAGAAATAATAATTCTACATCACACAGAAGAGATGACCTTTGAAGAAGTTGCTCGAATTGTTGGCAAACCGGTGAATACGGTTAAAAGTCAGTATCGACGGGCTTTGCACCAAATTCGCAATCTCATACGTATATAAAGATATGAAAGATTACGATAAATTATTCAAAAAACTAGCGCAAGTAGAGCCACCTGAAGGATTAGGGGGGGAGATCTTAGTAAGAGTGAAAGCAGAAGAAAAGAAACTCGAGAGAGTGAGGATTTTTGTTTTTGGCGGCAGCACTGTAGTATCCTTTGGTTTTTCTCTGTGGACAGTAACCTATCTTATTGGCAGTTTCCAGCAAACCGGTTTCTGGCAATACTTGTCACTCTTGTTTTTTGAAAATGGGGCAATTCTTACTTATTGGAGAGAGCTTTCTCTGTCCTTAGCTGAATCTCTGCCTGTAACCGGTTTAGTAATTACTCTGGTTTCAATTGGATTTTTCATTTGGTCTTCAGCTAATGCCCTGAGAAATACAAGGATATTTAAATTTAATATTAATTAAAGCATCATGAAAACAGAAGATATACATAATTCAAAAACTGTCAGAGGAATAATTATTGGTATTGGCATAACAGTCTTGGTTCTGATTATTCTTTGGGTAGGTATAGATATAGGTTATCGAAAAGCACGTTTTGCTGGCCAATTCGGAGATAATTTTGAAAGAAATTTTTTGGGACCAAGGGGTGGAGAAAGAGGAATGATGTATAACGAAAATATCCCTGGTGGACATGGAGCTTCTGGAAAAATAATCAGCGTCAACTTACCTCAATTTGTAGTATCTGGAGCCGATAATCTTGAAAAAACAATAACTGTGGGAACAACCACTGTTATTAGAAGTTTTCAGGAAGATATTGCAGTTTCTAATTTGCAGGTGGGTGGATATGTTGTGGTACTCGGCAATCCGAACGAGAATGGGCAAATAGAAGCTTCTCTAGTTCGAATAATGCCGGAACCAGGAGAAGGAATAATAAAAAATCATTTCAAGTAAAAAATAAAGACTAAAATATGAAATTTCTAAATTTTGCGAAAATAAAAAGATGGCTCTTGGAACACAAAAAAATTAGCATTGCCCTGGCTTTAGTTTTAGTATTCGTCAGTTATAAAATTGTTAGTGGATGGAACAGTGCCGATGGAGAAATCAGGTATGTCATCTCTACTGCCAGAGCGGGTACCATAACTTCTGCTGTGACTGGCACCGGCCAGGTTTCCGCTTCAAACAGAGTGGACGTAACTTCCGAAGTTTCAGGAGATATTGTCTCTGTTCCGGTAAAACTTGGGAATGTTGTTAAAAAGGGCCAGATTCTATCTTTCGTTGACAGTGGGGACGCTCAAAGAACAGTTCAAAATGCGGAATTAAGTCTGGAGAATGCTCAAATAACTTACGATAAAGCTCTTAAGAAATCCAAAGACCAAGCTAGTGATTCATCCATTTCTGACCTTAATCAAGCTTATGAAGATGGATATACATCAGTTTCGAATGCTTTAATAGATATTCCCGATATTATAAGCGGTACAGATAACATATTTTACAACCCAAGCCACTCACCATATTTCGATGATGTAGACATCTGGTTTTCTGCTGGAGATACAGCTATAGATTATAAATATGAGGCCGGAAGAAATTTCGACCAAGCGAAAGAAGATTACGATACTAATTTTAAAGTTTATAAATCTA
>CAYXQM010000041.1:0-5218 GCA_964467495.1 uncultured Candidatus Saccharibacteria bacterium
ACCCTGAACTATGCTGAAGGGCTCCCCCACTTCTTTTAATTCAGGATAATTTTCGTTTATCCAGTCTATTAATGTTTTTTCTTTATTTCTACCATCGGCGTGTACCATAAGCCCCGAGGGTTTATCTAAAGCTAGAATATGTTCATCTTCGTATAGTATTTTTGGGTTCATCGGCGCCCCCGCGAGGAATCGGACCTCGAATGGGAGATTAGAAGTCTCCTGTTATATCCATTTAACTACAGGGGCAGTGTGCGCGCTAAGAGATTCGAACTCCTGACCTTCCCGGTGTAAACGGGTTGCTCTACCAACTGAGCTAAGCGCGCAGTTGTTAGAATATAACACAAAAAATTACCAAAACGAAGGATCGTTTGGGAGAGAAATTTTTTGGTTTATGAAATCACTTCTTTTTTCTATAGTAGTTTTGAGACGATCAATATTTATCAAATTTTCAAAAGTATCTTTGGGTATTTCTTGCTTATAACTTTCAAAATATCCCTCATAAAACAATCTAAACCCGATAGTGCCAGTAATAACCAAAATAATCGCAAATAATCCTAGAGACAGAAACCAGAATAAATCGGTTCTAAAAACGGACGGCCTCAAAGATGTAGGTTTTGGAGCGTTATCTTTTTTAAATGTAAAGAAAGTAAATTTCATTTTTCTCTAAAAATAATAAACTCAATAAAACCCGACCATTGGCCCGGAGTATTAGTGTCTAAATTTATATTCTGTATGGAAACTCCAAAATAAGTTTTTTCCAGCATATCTATAAAATTCATTATTTTAGACCAAGACCCTTCTATATTTATTCTGACTTCAATATTTTCTTTGAGGATATCGCCCTGTTCTAACTTAGGATTAATAGAGTCAATTTCAAAGGTAGTTCCAGATTTTCTCCCGATTTCTTCTATTTTTTCGATGAATTCGATTTCGTCCCCCTTTTGGATGAAGAATTCTCTCAAGGTTTGAATGTCTTCTTTATTGGATTCAGCTAGAGATTTTAAAGTGCGGGCTTTCTCATTTTTAGAGAATTCTGATTCTGTATTTCTGTAAACATCTTCTATTTCTCTTACTTCCCCCAAAACAAAAAATAGGCCAGCAAAATATATAATGACGCTTAATAAAGCAACCAAAGTCACAGAGATCAGAAATTCTTTTTTAGGAATCCACTTTGTCATTTTTGTTCAATAAATATATTTACAGAGAAAGGCAAATTTTTCTCCTTGGTTAAACTTGAAACAGGTAGAGCCACGGATGAAAAAGATCCAGATCCAGTAAGAGCATTTTCAAAAGATACTAGGACATTCCGGTCTCGAGCAACTCCGGCAATTAAAACGACCGTGCCCACTTTCTCTTCTCGAGGTTGATCTCTTAAAAACGAGAGAGAGTTTATTGTGATACCGCTTGGTTTATAACTCAAAACTTCAACCAGGGTTCCAATAGATGAGACGCTGCTTGTCTGGGATTGGAAAAATTTTAGCTTGGAATCTATTTCTGTCGGAAGTTTTAAAATTTCTTGCGAATCTCCTTCATTTGAGTAACTCTCCAATTCAGTTTCCAAGGCATACCCTTTGGCCAGAAAATGGCCGGGCAGAAGCATGACCGCCCCGACCACAAAAGATGAGGTAAGGAGAATTAAAGCGGTAATGATAAACCTAATTTTTAGGCCTTTTTTCAAAATTTCTTTTTCTTTTTCTGGTAAAAGATTCATTTTATTTAATTTATGTCACATCTGAAAGGGCGGCCCCTATAGGCCCGGCAAGAGCGAGAGAGTCTTCAAAACCTATGCATGGGGTTTCCTTCTCAATTTTAAGAATATTAGTCCAAACATTGGATAATTTTACATTCCTTATAGAATCATGAGAACCCATTATGGCTTCGACTGACTCCTTAGCGTATTCAAATTCTCCACACACTAAAACATTTTTGATTGGCTCTTCTTTGGTAGCGCTATATTTCAAAGCATATTCTAAGAATTTATCGTATTCATCCAAAAATTGCTTTTGGTAATCACCTTCTGCTACAGATCTGATAGTGGCGAAATGGACCACGCCGTCCTTTACCAAATATATACCTACACGATTTCCCCTAGCATGAACAAGACAAGAAGTACCTTTGGATTTTTTTGGTATTAAAGCATTAGCTATAGTCTGAGATTCATGAGCACACCCCACTGGTTCAAACCCCCCCCTGGAAAAGAGCTCCTGCAAATTTCTCCACTTCTTTTTTCACACAAGCGGCTACAATAAGAGAGACTGCACATCCGGATTCAGATTTTTCTACCTTAATCGGAGTAAAATCAAAAACAGCGTCAGCGACAGAAAGGGGTGCATTTTCTTCAAGAATGAAAGCGATACTTTCATTAATATTTCCTCCTCGACTAACTGGTATAGAAGTGGAAAAAACATAGACTAACTCGTCTGGAACAGCAAAAAAAACAAACTGGGAGTCGAAACTTTTTCTAACCACAGAAAGTTTTTGAACAACTTCGTTCATATTAACAATCTTACCTTCAACGATGGCCCCTTTTTCAAGTGGCATAATAATACTGACTAAGCTAGATTGAGGAGAAAATCTATCATACCAAAAAGCTTTGATATTTGAATCAGAGAAAGAAATTCCCACGTGTGGCGGTTTCAAATATTCAGGCGATGGAAAATATTTAGAGAGAAACTTAAATCTCATGCTAAAATTATAACATATACCAAATTAATCTCGTCTATCAAGGTAGGATTGCAAAATGAGAGCAGCCGCTGAAGCATCTGTCATCTCGTTTTTGCCCTGCAATTTTTCTGCCTGTACGGAAGTCAGAAATTCCGGTTCAAAAACAACTTCTAATTTAAATTTTTCTTTCAGTTCTTCGGTAAATTTTTCAATCTCTACCATTATTTTATTCGGTTCTCCTTTAAAATTTGTTGATTCTCCTATGATAATCTTTTCTATTTTTTCTTTTTTTATTATCTCTCCTATTTTGTCAATAAGTTTTTCATTATTCAAAATTACCGCATACGGGAAAGCCATTTTACCTTCTTCGTCCGAAGTGGCCAACCCCACCCTTTTACTACCATAATCAATACCTAGATATTTCATAAGATTATCATAGCAAAATCAAGCCAAATCTGGTAATATGCAAAATTACGGAGGAGTGGCTCGAGTGGTTTAAGGCACCGCTCTTGAAAAGCGGAATATCCGCAAGGGTATCGTGAGTTCGAATCTCACCTCCTCCGCATATGATTTCAATTGAAGATTTTGGGAAAGTGGATATTGAAACTAAATATGTTATAATGAAATTATGAAAACTATAGTCCAATTTACAATTCAAAAAGGCGAAAAATATTATACCGCGCATGCAAATGATTTTCCTATTTTCACCCAAGCAGAAACTCTTGATGACCTTGTGAAAAATATTCAGGAAGCGACAGAATTGCATTTCTCAGATGAAGATTTATCTCTAAGCGGTTTAAATAAAAAGCCCTCTTTATTTGTAAACTTCGAAATACCTCAGTATGTCTAAGATAAGAGTCCTGGGTGGAAAGGATCTACTAAAAATTTTTTCTTCTTTTGGTTTTAAGAAAATAGACCAACACGGAAGCCATAGCAAACTTAGACGTATTGTTAATGGAGAGAAGCAAACTCTGACTATACCGATGCATTATGAGATTGATAAAGGTCTGTTAAAACAGGTGTTTCTTCAAGCGTCTCAGTATATTTCTGAAAACGAATTAAAACCATTATTTTACAAATGATATTAATTGAAGATTTTCAAAAAGCGGAAATAAGGACCGAGAATTTTTCTCTTTTCTCAAAATGGACTGTCCTCCGGGGGGTAAGGTTAAATAGAGTTTGTAGCTTTTGGAGTTGGGATTGCAGTAAACCAAGTATCATTCTCTGCTCTTTGGGCTGTATCTTTGGTGGTATTATCTCCTTTTGTTGGTGTACCGCCAATCTCCCAGTCTGGTGCTCCATTCACAGAATCTACTAATTCTGCTGAATTGTTTTTTAAGTCTAAAACTTCACCACCATTCCCCATAGCTCCCGTATAAACACAGTCTGCAGAAACATCTAAAACGCTATCGTTGGTTCTAATCAGTAAGTACAGACCGTTCGCTGGGATAATTACATTCGGGCATGTGGCCGTTGGTATAGAAACACTCGGAGTTCCATCCTCAGCTATTAAGCTCCATCCAGATAAATCAATATCATTGCCGGTCAAGTTGCGCAGTTCAATCCATTCGGCGTTACTATTTGTGGTTGCATTATTGCTAACTAAGCTCCCCATCCAGGCAATTTCGTTAATAACCACTTTTTCTGCTTCCTGTCCTGGCTCTGGTACGGATAAAACTTCCACTATGATACTTTTTTCAATGCCCTCTCCCACCCCATCGCACATCAAGGTATAAGTAGTAGTTTCCAAAGGTATTACTTCTTCCGTTCCGGAAGGAGTTTTTTCCCCCGACCAACCGCTGCTAGCTTCGCAGGAAAGAGTGTTATCTGAAGCCCAGTTTAAGACAACGCTACCCCCTTCTGTGATTGAAGTTGGTTCAGCATAAAATTCCAGAGTAGGAAGTTCCGCCTCTTTAGTTTTACAAATACGAGGCACCGGAAAACGCGGGTGTTTGTCGTGTATTTTTATTCTGACAGCACAAAGTTTTTCTAACATTCTTGAAAAATATTCTCTGTGGCTTTCTTGCCTATTTTGAAAATTTGTAAAATCAAAACCGAAAGCCTGAGTATTGGCCATCGGCAGAAATAGTAGAAGTAAAATAATAAAAGCTTTTCCGACTGATATTTGTTTCCCCATATTATATTTGAATTATTTTAATATGATATAATTGTAGCAAATGGAAACTATTTTAGAATGGCACTCGCCCGAACATCATTTTGATAAAAAATCTAACGACTGGTATTGGATACTGGGTATCATTGTGATTGGGGCAGCAGTATTGGCTTTTTATTTTAGCAATTTCTTGTTCGGAGTATTTATAATAATCGCCGGCATAACTTTGGGCATGCTTTCTTATAAAGAAACAAAAATGGTGTCCATTCGGATAGTAGCTAAAGGTTTAATTTTTGGGAATTATCTTTACCCTTGGGTTTCTTTTCGCTCTTTTTGGATTGAAGACGAACACACCCATGGGGCACGTATTCTTTTACATCCTTTAAATTCTTTTCTCCCTCTTACCGTTATCCCAATAAATGAAGAAGTTGACCTCAACGA
>CAYXQM010000042.1:0-5194 GCA_964467495.1 uncultured Candidatus Saccharibacteria bacterium
AAAATAAAATGCCTGAAATCGAAGATTACAACGTTCACTGTGTCAACTGTGGCAGTGTCTGGCAACCTGGATTTCAAAGTTCACTCTGGTGGCAAGCCCATCAGCGAGCAGAGAAAGGGTATCTGGATGCTCTACACGTCAGCGGTGAAAAGTGCGGTTGTGTAGAAAAACCAGCCGACCCCACCGCACCTTTCCGAGTCTTTGGCTACAATGATATGTGTCAAGACTTTGATGTTCCGTTCCACAGTTTCGTCGAAGCTGTGAAGAGATTCATGGAGATAAGCAGGGAGGGGATGAACATTGTGTTCATTACTGGAGTTTCCGATGCTGTCAAAGCAAAAATCGCCTGGATCTAGTAGCCAACAACAATCGCTCCTCAACCAAGGGAATCGTCTCGAGGTTAGGGGCGATTTTCTATTGTCTAGTTTTTATATGTTGTTCTATAAACTAAGAGGTAATTAGCTCTTCATTAACAATTACAGGAAATACTTTAAAATAAAGCTCTACACAGCAACATTTTTAGCAAGCCCATACTGCCCAAAAACCCAATTCCATTTAATAACCATACTTTCCAATGTGTTCCATTCCAGGTATGATGAGTTCACCGTTTAGAGCGCTAGTTCGAGTGCTCGACAAGGAAGGTCCGTTTCTTTGTTTAACAATCTCCTAAATTTTAAACAAAATTACCGCTCCCACCACTGGGAAACGGTAATAAAGGTTCAGATAATATATCCAACAACTACCGCTGACTGAAGCCGGTAGTCTTGTCCCCGATAAGGACGGTATCTCACTGGTGACTCCAGTCTAGCCGAAACCAGACCTTCAAAGTCTGCGTCTATTCTGCGCTTAATCGGGCAAGTCTTCAATACCACACAAACGGAGTTGAACCGTTCCAACGCGTATCTCTCACGAGAAGGCGAAGTCCTTTGTAGGGTTTAGCCCCGCATCGGCACCAAAATGTGTTTTATCTGAACCCGAAAATAGGGTATCAAAACAGTAATTATTTGTCAATATATCCCATAATGCCTCTAATTTTATACCAGACATTCAATTAATTAGAGTATTAGTTTGAGTGCTCGAGAAGGGTCGAGGTAATATAGTTTAGATATTAGAAATAACATTATTGTGCTTGGCCAGACACGGCAGTCCGGGAGCCATAGCGATCTAGTAGCAATAAGATTGCCTGTTCCATCGATTACGATGGCAGAGGATAGACATAGGCAAATGGAATTTCATCCGCCGAAATTTCCGAGGGTGAATAGCACTCAACATTTCTCTGGCGTTTTGTTTGTCCTTACGACTCAGCCCGAGAACTTTTATGATTCTTTGAAAATCTTGTCGAGTGGGGTTTTCGACTCCATGCTCCATCCTTTTTATAACTCCCAACTCGACTCCAGAGATTTCACGTAAGTGGGACCGTGACCACCTACGCTGCTCCCGGAACCCTCTTAGGAAGAGACCGAGTTGTTTTCTTTTGGCAGATTCTACGCTCACAGGTATCTCCTTCTTTTGCTATTGAAGCACTTCTTGATTTAAGATGCAAATAATAACTTTTTCGCTATACACAGGTGGTGTTTTATTTCAAAAACTATGTTGTATAATTGGAGTGTTAAATTCAAGGTCGTTTTATAAGATTAAAATCTAATTAAAATTTTATGCAAAAAGCAGCGCATTGGCTTTTGATCATCGGTGGCCTGAACTGGCTATTGGTTGGTTTGTTAAGCTGGGATATTGGCTCATTGTTTGGGGGACAAGAAGCTTTGATCTCAAGAGTTATCTACATCCTGGTTGGTCTTTCGGCTTTGGTTTCTTTGAAGCCGAAGTCTTCTCCCGCTATGCCTCCTCCTCCACAAATGTAATTTTCCCGAGAAAATAAGTAATGAACAGCAGCGCTCCCAAAAGGCGTTGCTGTTTTGGTATAATTAAAAAAGTTTTATTCACTGTAATATTCTGAAATGCACGGATATTTTCTTGCTAAAAAATTCCTCGTGCTCGCTCCGTCGAGTCTCGCAAGGCATTTCATAATAATACAGTTCTAAAACTTACTTTTAATATGGAACATAAATTCCCAACACCCCAAAATGCTTTTAAAAATTCCGAAGAAGAGGTTGCTTATTTGCGTAAATTGATTTCTGAAAAAGAAAAAGACTTGGAGAACATTGGTATAAAAAAAGAAAAGCTAGTTCCCGCTAAAGAAGTGTTAGCTCAATATAAAGTGACACCTTCAAGCACTACTCTCCATCAGGATTTTGAATTGAAAAAAGAGGAAGTAGAAAAAATAGTTCTTAAACTTTCCCCAGAGGAACATGATGAACAGATAAGCAAATTGGTGTTGTTGGCCAAAGAAAAAGGCATCAAAAATGCTCTTTCGGTAGTGGAAAAAATGCAAAATTTTCATATTACTGACGACTTCCACCGTTTTGTTTCCGAATACCTGAAGGAAGGTTTTATCATCCCCGGCATGAACGTAAAAGAGAAAATTTCAAAAGGTTTGGCTATGGCTCTTTATGAAATTTTAATACCGGAGGAGCTGGGTAATAAAGATTCAGGACAAAAGGAAACTTTAGAACAAGTTATTTCCGGTATGGAACAATTTTATTCCGGTATGCTTTCTCTCTCTGACTCTTCAAAATCAGGAGACAATTGGATGTCTTTAGAAATAGCCAACGCTAATTTTTCTCAGGAAATTATTTTTTATGTGGCAGTACCGGTTTCCAGAAAAAATCTTTTTGAAAAACAAATATTATCTGTATTTCATAATGCTAAAATTACCGAAAAGCCCGACGATTATAATATTTTTAATGAAGCTGGGCACACTGCTGGGATGTATGCTTCTTTTGCTAAAAGCCCTATTTTCCCTATAAAAACTTACGAAAATTTCATTCATGACCCGCTTAATGCCATTTTGTCTTCTTTTTCTAAAGTAAACAGAGATGGCGAAGGAGCGGCTATCCAGCTTATCTGGTCACCAGCAGGGGAGCGTTATGTTAAAAAATACAAGGAAGCTTTAGATAAAATCCAGAAGGGCACACCCCTTAAAGAAGCTATAGATATTCCTGATAGCGTTCCGGGTGAGATAGTCCATACTTTTAAGGATCTTTTTTCGTCTTCTAAGTCTAAAGATGAGGAAAAAGAGAAAAAACCAGAACCTATTGACCAAAATGCTGTGGCGGAAATAAACAAAAAAATCGGTGCTCCAATTGTTAGATGTAATTTACGACTTTTGGCTTCCTCAAATACTAAAGAAGAGGCAGAAGAAATTTTAGGAAGTCTTAGATCTAGTTTTAATCAGTTTGATAATACCATCGGCAACTCTTTGAAATGGAATAAAACTGAAAAAGGGGGTCTGCGTGAGCTGGTAAAAAATTTCAGTTTCCGTCTCTTTAGTGAAAATACCGCTTTGCCTATGAATTTAAGAGAGGTAACCTCCTTGATGCATTTTCATACCAAAGCTATTAGTGCCTCCGAAGGTTTGCGACAGTCGCGTTCGGCGACCGCTCCGGCGCCACCGGATATAAATAAAGAAGGCATCCTTCTTGGTATAAATAAACATCGCAATATAGATACCGAGATAAAAATAAGTGAGGATGATCGGCTGAGACACTTCTACTGCATCGGTCAAACTGGTACCGGTAAGACTACTCTGTTGAAGAAAATGATTATTCAGGATATGCAAATGGGGCACGGGGTTTGTATGATTGATCCCCACGGCTCTGATCTCCAATCGGTTTTGGCTAATGTGCCGCCTGAGCGCCTTGATGATGTTATTTATTTTGACCCGGCTTATACGTCTCGGCCAATGGCTTTGAATATGCTTGAATACGACCAAAATTTTCCCGAACAAAAAACTTTTGTGGTGAACGAACTCTTCAGTATTTTCCAAAAACTTTACGGGGCCGTGCCAGAATCAATGGGTCCTGCCTTTGAACAATATTTCCGAAACTCGGCTTTGCTGGTGATGGAGGATCCGGCTTCTGGCAACACTTTGGTTGATATGTCGCGAGTACTGTCTGACAAAACTTACAGAGATTTTAAAATTTCCAGGTGCAAAAATCCGCTAGTCAAACAATTTTGGGTTAATGCCGAAAAAACCACTGGTGAGCAAGGTTTAGCTAACTATGTTCAGTATGTGACCAACAAATTTGACGTATTTTTGTCAAACGACATTATGCGACCAGTCATTGCTCAAGAAAAATCTTCCTTCAACTTCCGTGACATAATGGACAACAAAAAAATTCTTCTGGTCAATCTTTCCAAGGGCCGACTGGGGGACATCAACGCCAATCTCATAGGGCTGATTTTAGTCGGCAAAATTTTGATAGCCGCTTTGTCTCGGGTGGATTCTTTTGGTAAAGATTTCCCACCTTTCTATCTTTATATTGATGAATTTCAGAATATCACTACTGACTCTATAGCCACTATACTTTCCGAAGCCAGAAAATATAGACTTTCTCTTAGTATTGCCCACCAATTTATCGCTCAGCTGGAAGAGGGAATCAAGGATGCTGTCTTTGGCAACGTTGGTTCGATTTGCGCTTTTAGAGTAGGGGCTGATGATTCGGAAGCTTTGGAAAGTCAATTTGCGCCCACTTTTTCTACCAGCGATCTTATGAATATAGATAATCATAGTGCTTACCTGCGTCTTCTCGTTAATGGCAAACCGGCCAAACCTTTCAATATTGAAATTTCCTTCCCACCGGAAGGGGATAACCAACAAATAGAAAAAATAAAAGAAATATCTTATCTGAAATATGGTAAACCTCGTGAAGAAGTAGAAAAACTAATTTTGGAAAAATATAAAATTTTGTAAAACAAAAGCGCCCACCGTAATTTCTTAGTTTGGTGAACGCTAACTTTAATGGAGAGGGCACTCTTTCTCGTGAGCTTGCCGTCTCATATTTTGCGAACCAGTAAGCTTGATGAATTCCTTCCGTTCTTTTTCCTTTTCTCTCCAAGATAGGTGAAATCTTCTTGTTCCGATTCTCGCCGCTCTACGAAACTTGGAATCAAACCTGAGTTTTGAGAACGCTTTGCGAAAAGCTTTCTCGAATTTTAACTGCTCACGGTGCATTAAATGAGCGGTCTCCATCGCAAGGAGATAGACACTTTCTGGTGTGAATTCCATTTTCTACTCCTTTCTATTTTAATTATACCATACCCACACTTTCTGTCAATCAGCAGGTGTGAATAACAA
>CAYXQM010000043.1:0-5185 GCA_964467495.1 uncultured Candidatus Saccharibacteria bacterium
AGTATCAAAAATAGAAAGGAGTTCTGTTTTGCCGAGAAGGGAAAAGAGTATCTCGGTAGCCAAGTTCAAGCCAAGCAAGAATCCCTCTTCTCTACCATGGGTATTGGTGAACAAAAAGTGTCAAGGTTGGGATCTTGTGCTTGCAAGTGGAGTTATTGAAGTATCTATTTGGGATGGCCGGGTTCCTAACCTGTGGCCGCATTTCGATGGCTTTCGCTGTCAAATTACTGGGGATAAGACTATAGACATAGAATTCCCAGGAGTTGCTGATGTGGAAAAAGCTAAACAACTTGCAGCAGAGCAGGTTTTAGGTTTTCTTCATCAACTTGGCGCCGAACTTGGTCTATGGGGAAAGGGGGTCGAAATGATCCTAACCGGGGCTAGCACTATCTTTGAAGTGAAAATCCACACTTAACCCGATGCGAGGTTCGACCTCGTGTCGGGCTTCGTTTTTCATGTAAATTTATAGGACAAAAAACCACCTATATCAAAAATACGCTATAGCGTAGGATTGATGTATTACCTAAGGAGAGATATGGCTCCGTATAGGTGATATAATTTAAGGAATGAAAATATTTGTAAAAGCAAAACCGGGGGCGAGGGAGGAGAAGATTGAGAAGGTGGGGGAAAATGAATTTAAGGTATCAGTTAAAGAACTGCCGATTAAAGGTAAAGCTAATTTTGCTATTGAAAGAGCGTTAGCGGAATATTTCAAAGTTTCTATTTCAAATATTAAATTAGTTTCCGGTTTTTCCTCTAAAAATAAGGTGTTTGAGATTACTAACTAAAACCACCTCACCCCTAACCCCTCTCCTTACTAAGGAGAGGGGAAGCGAGAAATCCAGATTTTGTAATAAATTTATATAGGGTGAGGTTTTCCCCTCTTAAGATAAGAGGGGATTAAGGGGTGATATGATAAAATAATCGTATGGCTCGCTCGATGGTATTAGGGAATGGAGATACTTTAGTGTGCTTGGACAAGTTCGGCCAAGTGCGAGATTTTTATTATCCATATGTGGGACAGGAAAATCATATCGGTACTAATCAAGTGCATAAAGTGGGTGTCTTTGTCGATGGTAAGATGCGTTGGATTGACAACGGAGAATGGAATATAAATATGGGGTTCGAGGGAAACTCCATGGTTTCCAAGGTATTGGCCAGGAATGAAAAAGCTAAAATCTTCATTGAATCGACCGATATCGTGTACAACGAAAAAAATGTCTTCTTGAGAAAAATCAACCTTACCAACAATGACTCAAAAACCCGGGATATAAAAATATTTTTGAATCAGCAATTTAAGATAGCAGATACTAATCATGCCGATACCGCTTATTTTAGTAGTACAGCCAAATCGATAATACATTATAAAGGCCGAAGAGTCTTTTTAGTTGGTGGAGTATGCGACGATAAATCTTTTGACGATTACAGCGTCGGTTTTTGTGGTATTGAAGGTAAGGAAGGTACCTGGAGAGATGCAGAAGATGATGGTTTTCTGTCCAAGAATCCCATTGAACATGGGGTAGTTGATTCTGTTATTAGTTGGCAAAGGAATATTCCAGCCAATTCTTCCGTGGCCATATATTATTGGGTGGCAGTGGGAGAGACTTACAAGGAAGTCTGCGAATTGCATGAATATATACTCTCCAAATCGGGAGAACATTTGATAGAATCCACGCGAGATTTTTGGTGTGCCTGGGTAGGACAGGTGCCGGCTCTACTTCCTGGTCTTTCTGATAGAGCCAAGGATTTACTTTATCACTCGCTTTTTGTGATAAGAGCTCATTCCGATAACCGGGGTGGCATTTTAGCTTCAGCAGACTCTGGTAATGTCCAATATGGGGGAGATACCTATGGATATGTTTGGCCGAGAGATGCTTGTTTTGCTGCCTGGAGTCTAGATTTAGCTGGGTTTTACGATGTTTCTAAAAGATTTTATACCTTTGCTAAAGATGTGTTGACGGAAGATGGTTATATTCTGCACAAGTATCAGCCAGACCGTTCGCTGGGTAGCTCCTGGCATCCTTGGGTCAAGAACGGCAAAGAACAACTGGCCATTCAAGAAGACGAAACAGCTATTCTCCTTGTTGGTCTTTGGGAGCATTACATAAGAGCCAAGGATCTTGAATTTGTGGAAGGTTTGTATAATAGCTTTATAAAAAAGGCGGCTGAATTTATGATAAGTTATCGAGATGCTCATACGCTTTTACCAAAACCCAGTTATGATTTATGGGAAGAAAAATATGGAACATCTTCTTTCACTGCTTCGGTGATTTATGGCGCTTTAATGTCTGCCGGCCATTTTGCCAAAACTTTGGGCAAGGAAGAGGATACGGGAAGATTTTATTCCGAAGCTGAATCTTTACGCAAGGCTATAATGACTCACCTTTGGGATGATAATGGGAAATATTTTTTTAAACTGGTTGGTGATAATATGGAAAAAGACACCGCTTTGGACGCTAGTAATTTTTACGGGGTCTTTCGTTTTGGTATCTTATCTCCCGATGATCCAAGGATGAAAGAAGCCTTTAATGTGCTAAAATCGCGACTAAGCAAGGGGATTCCCATTGGTGGCTTGGCTCGTTATGAGGGGGATGCCTACGCCCATGTTCCGGGAGATTCGATAGGTAATCCCTGGTTCGTGACCACCTTATGGCTTACCCAGTATAAAATAGCCATTGCTAATTCAATTGACGATCTGAAAGAAGTGGTTCAGGATATAGAATGGGTGGCTAAATCTACGAGGACAGGGATGCTTTCGGAGCAGATCAATCCTTACACTGGAGAGCAGATATCGGCAACCCCTTTAACTTGGAGCCATTCCGAATACGTTAGAACCGTTCTGGAATATGATAAAAAAATTGCTTCATTTGGAGCTCCGAAATAAAATAGAATAGATGTTCAGATTATTTAAAAAGACATTAAAAGTATGTACTCATGATGGTGATTTTCATCCGGATGAGGTTTTTGCTTGTGCCACTCTTTCTTTGTGGGCGAAAAGAGAAGGTTACAAACTTAAGATCATTCGTAGCCGGGATGACAAAGACATTAAGAATGCGGATATTGTAGTAGATATTGGGATGCAATATGACCCTGATAAAAATATCTTTGACCATCACCAAGGAAAGGGCGCCGGAGCCAGAGACAATGTTCCTTATGCATCTTTTGGTTTAGTGTGGAAAAAATATGGCCCAGAAATTTGTAGTAGCAATGAAATTGCGGGTAGGATAGAGAATAAACTAGTGATGTCAATTGATGCTCTAGATAATGGTGTGAATACCATAAAAGTTGTTAAACCCGAAATTCGTGACCATAGAACACATGACGCTATAGATCATTTCAACCTTACTTATCAAGAGGATCCGAGTCTTTCTTATAAACAGTTTAAAAGAGTATTAAATTTTGCTGGAGAGATACTGGTTAGAGAAATTACTTGGGAGAAGGCTCTAGTGGACAGTGAGACGGAGACGCTGAAAGTAATAAAAGAACAAGATGAACCGGAGATTTTGATTCTAGACAAAGAATTGAACTGGCATGAGGCGGTATCTAAAAATGACAAAATAAAATTCATTGTTTATCCAAAGAAAGAACGGACAGAGTGGCGAGTTCAGCCGGGTAAGAACAACCTGGAAGATTTTAGTTCAAACAGAGTTAAGTTTCCTAAAGGTTGGTGGGGATTAAGAGGAGAGGAACTTGTACAAATATCGGGAGTTAAAAGAGCAATTTTTTGTCATAAGGGGGGATGGCTTGCTGTGACCAAAACAAGAGAAGGGGCGATAGAGATGGCTGAGAAAGCTTTGCAAAATAGTCGGAATTAGTTTATTTTAATAATTATGGAATTTAAACCTACCATAGGCCTGGAGGTGCATGCCGAATTAAAGACCAAGACCAAGATGTTTTGCGCTTGCAAGAATGACACAGACGAAAAAAGGCCCAACGTGAATATTTGTCCTATATGTGTAGGACATCCGGGAACCCTGCCTGTCATAAATAAAGAGGCGGTAAAACATGTTTTGAAGATAGGTATTGCTGTTGAAGGTAAGTTGGCCGATGTTTCGGAATTTGACCGCAAAAATTATTTTTATCCCGATATTCCTAAGGGTTATCAGATTAGTCAATATAAATATCCGCTGGTTTCTGGGGGCAACCTTGCTGGAGTGGAATTGACAAGAGTTCACTTGGAAGAGGATACAGCAAAATCAAGTCATGATGCCGGTGATTATAGTTTGGTTGATTTTAATAGAGCTGGGGTGCCTTTGATGGAATTAGTAACCGAACCAGTAATGCATTCAGCTTCAGATGTGGCTAAATTTGGCGGAGAATTACAGCTTTTGCTGCAATATTTAGGGGTGGCAGAGGCCAATATGGAGAAAGGGGAGATGAGGCTTGAAGCTAATGTTTCTGTAAGTAATAGTGGGAAGTTGGGAACCAAAGTTGAAATTAAAAATTTAAACTCTTTTCGCTCTGCAGAAAGGGCTGTTGATTATGAGATAAAAAGGCAGACAGCATTGGTGAAAGAGGGAGGAAAAGTAATTCAAGAGACGAGAGGTTGGGACGAAAAGAAACAAGTTACCTTTTCACAGCGTTCGAAGGAGGATTCCCATGATTACCGTTATTTCCCGGATCCAGATTTACCTAGTCTAAAGTTGGGTGAAATAGATGATTTTAAAAAAGAAATTTTGAGAACTCAAGTTAAAGAGACTCCGGAACAAAAAAGAAAAAGATTTGAAAAAGATTATGGCATAAAAGAGAGTGATATTGATTTTTACATTTCCAATCAAGAACTAGGGAGATTATTTGAAGAAACGGCCTCATCTATTTCGGATAGGGCAGATATCCAACTATTGTCTAATTATGTTGTGAGCGATATCGCCGGCCTTGGACAAAAAGGACTTTCAATCGAGAGCGGAGATTTAACCGCGTCAGTTTTAATGTTGGTTTCTGGCGAAGTATCATCCCGAGGCATGAAAGATATCCTTGGAAAAATAGCAGAGGGGAGTCATGACCCCAAAGCTATAGCAGAAAAAGAAGGTTTATTGCAAAAAAATGACGAGGAAGAATTAAACAGAATTGTTAGTAGTGTAATGTCTCAAAATAAAGATACAATCGAAGAATATAAAAAAGGAAATACTGTAGTTCTCCAATTTTTAATAGGACAAGCAATGAAAGCTACGAAGGGATCTGCTAA
>CAYXQM010000044.1:0-5134 GCA_964467495.1 uncultured Candidatus Saccharibacteria bacterium
AACTTTTGAAACAGGAACTGGCCTACAACGTCCGTGGAGCTAGCCGTTTGATTGAAGAAAAAATACCGGAAGTTTGGGCCATTCTTGAAGAAATAATTAAAGATAAATATGTCCTCTTAAACAGAGCACCTACTCTTCACCGACTTGGGATTCAAGCCTTTAAACCAATTTTGATTGAAGGAAACGCCATTCAAGTACACCCTTTGGTTTGTAATGCTTTCAACGCGGACTTTGACGGTGACCAGATGGCCGTTCACGTGCCACTTTCTTCCGAAGCTCAGCTTGAAGCCAAAATGATTATGGCTTCAGACAAAAATATCTTAAAACCGGGAAGCGGAGATCCTACTATTTCCAACAAATTATTGGATATCATTCTGGGATGTTATTGGATGACTAAAGATGTAAATGGAGAAAAAGGCGAAGGAATAGTGTTTGAAAGCCCCAATAGGGCCATCACTGCTTATGATTTCGGTTTGGTTGAATACAGAGCAAAAATAAAAGTCTTAGGTACTGATTCCGCCAAATATGCTCAATTCAATAATGAATTGTTTGAGACCACCGTTGGTCGACTTCTGTTTAATTCCATACTACCAAGCGATTATCCTTATATAAATGCGGAAATAAATAAGAAAAAAATGTCTGGTATAGTTGATGACCTTATCCATCATTATGGCATAGAGTCTATCCCTGAAATTATGGACAAAATTAAAGACTTTGGTTTTCGTTATGCCACCATATCCGGTATCACTTGGAGTATCGGTGGTTTAATAGTACCTCCAAATAAAAAGGAAATCATAGATAAGACTAAAGAAAAAGTAGCTATCATTCAGGAGCAATATGAATCCGGTTTGCTTTCTTACAACGAAAAACGAATTAAAAATATTGAAAAGTGGACCGAAACCAAAGATGAAATCCAGAAGGCCATGCAAGAAGGTCTAGACAAAGGAGGTTCGGTCTATGACTTGGTAAAATCAGAAGCTAGAGGTTCAGTGGGGCAGTTGACCCAAATGGCTGGAATGAAAGGACTTATCGTTAATACCGCCGGAGAAACAATCGATTTCCCAATTATATCTTCATACAAGGAGGGACTAACACCTATTGAATATTTCATTACTACCCATGGCGCCAGAAAAGGACTCAGTGATACCGCCCTCAATACCGCCAAAGCCGGTTATCTGACCCGAAAGCTCTTTGATGTCTCTCAAGACTGCTTAATAACCGAGGAAGACTGCGGTAGCAAAGAAGGGGTGGAACTTTCCAAATTTACTTCTTCCGGTATGGAAGTATCAATCGCTAAGATTTCCAAAGGCAGATTTTTGGCCGATGACCTTAAAGATAAAGATGGTAATATTCTGTTTAAAAAGAACCATTTCATTTCCCGCGATGACGCCACTAAAATAGAAGCTACCGGCATAGAAAGTCTTTTAGTGAGATCTCCTTTAACCTGCAAAACTTTAGATGGTGTCTGTGTTCGCTGCTACGGAGCGGATTTGGGTAAAAATAAAATTGTAGAACTGGGAGAAGCGGTCGGCACCGTGGCTGCCCAAGCTATCGGCGAACCGGGAACCCAGCTAACCATGAGAACCTTCCACGCCGGTGGTACCGCTTCGGTTGGTGGTGACATTACTTCCGGATTGCCCCGAGTGGAAGAAGTTTTTGAAAACCGGTCTCCAAAAAATCCGGCTGTGGTTTGCCGAGTTGACGGTCTCATTAGTGAAATAAGAGCCGAGGGCAAAGACAAAATAATTATTGTTTTACCGGAGGAACCCGAAAAGGCGCCTTCTGGAAAAGCAAGTAAAGCCAAAGCCAATACCGAATATCTAGTCAATTATCACCGAGTGGTCTTAATTAAAGTGGGAGATAAAGTAAACAGAGGGGATGTCCTTACTGATGGCTCAGTCAACTTAGACGAACTATTCAAATATGCCGGCAAGGGAAAAACCCAAAATTATATCATTCATGAAATAACCAAAATCTACGAACTTCAAGGTGAGCCAGTTTCCAGAAAGCATATTGAAGTTATCATCAAACAGATGTTCTCCAGAAAGAAAATCAAACATCCGGGAGAAACGATATTCTCTCAGGGAGACATAGTTCCTAAAAAAGAATTCTTGGTAGAAAATGAAAAAACTAAAAATGTAAGCAAAGAAGAGGCCAAAGCCGAAGCCTTGCTTTTGGGTATTACCGAAGTTTCTCTCTCAAGAAAAAGCTTCCTTTCGTCGGCTTCCTTCCAGCACACCACGAGAATGCTTATTCAAAATGCTCTCAAAGGCACTACTGATGAACTTAAAGGTCTCAAAGAAAATGTTATCATTGGCCGTTTGATCCCTGCGGGGACCGGCTTCGAAGGTAGCGAAAAATACGAGATGATAAAAAATCTACAGCAAAAAGAACGCGAAGAAAATAATTAAAACATGTCTACAAATGTAGAACAGGTCAAAGACAAGCTGAATATAGTGGATATCATATCCAGTTACATTAAGGTGCAGAAAGCGGGTATAAACTTCAAAGCAAGATGCCCATTCCATAATGAAAAGACGCCTTCGTTCTTTATATCACCGACCAGACAAAGTTTTTACTGTTTCGGGTGCGGTGAGAAAGGAGATATTTTTACTTTCGTTGAAAAGTTTGAGGGCCTTGATTTTAAGGGGGCTTTGCAAACTTTGGCAGACAGGGCTGGAGTGAAATTGCAAAAATTTCAAACTGATAGGATTTCAGCCAGTGAGAATAAAGAAAAAGACAAGCTCTTTGAAATAATGGAAGAAGCTGCCAAGATATATGAAGCTGGGCTGGGAAAAAACAAGACGGCTTTAGTATATTTGAAAGGTAGAAATGTCTCCGCCAATACTATAAAAAAATGGCGGCTGGGATTCGCTGAAGACGAATGGAGGAACTTGTATGATAATCTGATTTCTAGGGGATATTCAGAAAAAGAAATGTTGGACGCTGGATTGATAAAGAAAGCTGATTCCTCTTCAGGGCAAGTGAAATACTACGATACGTTCAGAGACAGAGTAGTATTCCCCATAAGTGACAACGCCGGTAGAATAGTGGCTTTCTCCGGTAGAGCTCTGAAAGAAAGTGATAAGGTGCCAAAATATTTGAATTCTCCAGAAACTAAGCTTTTCTACAAATCCGAAGTCTTGTATGGATTTCATATCGCTAAAAATCATATCCGCAAGTTGAATTATGCCGTTTTAGTGGAAGGACAAATAGACTTGATTATGTCTCAGCAAGCAGGAGTCTTCAATACTGTAGCCTCTTCCGGCACTGCTCTCACAGAACTACATCTAAGAAAAATACAAAAACTTACAAACAGAGTGATTATTGCTTATGACGCTGACTCTGCCGGTCAAGCGGCTGCAGATAGGGCAGCCACTCTCGCCCTTTCTCTGGGGATGGAAGTTAAAATCGCTTCTTTGAAGGAGAGTGAAGATCCAGCATCGATGGTCAAAAAGAGTCCCGAGAAATGGAAAGAAGTTCTGCGACAAGCAATGCATTTTACTGATTTTGCTCTTGCTAAAGCTTTGGAGGAAAAAGATCAAAGAAAGGCGACGAAAAAGGTTTTGGAGAAAGTGCTACCATTGGTTCCCTTGATCCAAAGTGATATGGAAAAAACTCAATTTGTAAAAAAAATAGCCCTAAAGACCGGGGTCACCGAAGAAGCGGTTTGGAATGATTTAAAAAGATTGCCAAAGAGTGAAAAAGTTGAACATTCTTGGAACAGGGAAGTATCGGAAAAACCTATACAAGCACAGAGTTTGGAAAGAATTATGGCCGGGTTGATTTTTATGGAAGAATCTAAAAAAAGCAAACGTGCGAAACAATTAAAAGATATGTGGCAAAAAGTTTCAGGGAAAGAAAAAATTTTAACAATACTAGACAATTATAAAGATAATAAAGAGAGTTTGATTTTTGAAGCCGAGAAATATTGTGCTGAGGGTGATGTAGAAAAAATAGAAGATGAAGTCCTCCGAAGGATTGAGCTTGAAAAATTAAAAGCAGAGCTTATGAAAGTAGCTACCCTCCTAGATGATAAAGAAGCTTCTAAGCAAAAAGAAAAAGAAGCTAAAACAAAATTTGAAAAAATACAAAAACGTATTAAAGAACTAAGTTAAAAATATGGCAAAAACAAAGAAAAAAAAGAATACTAAAACAAAGACAAAAAAGAAGCTTGTTCCCAAAAAGAAGATTTCTAAGAAAAGTAATAAAAAATTGAGAGTTAAAGCAAAGACCAAGCCACGAACAAAAAGAAGAAGCGCCAAAGCTTTATTGGATATAAACACCAAGAAGGCCCGGCTTTTGGCTAAAGGGAAAGAGAGAGGGTTTATAACCTACGATGAAATCATCAAAGAATTTCCAAATATTGAGGAGGATATTTTGCTTTTGGAAAAAATCTATGAAGAATCCTCGGCTCTAGGCATAGACATTCTCGAGGGTGGCCGACTTTTGGACGATTCGTCCATTAAAGGTAAAAATGTTTTCAAAGATGAAGCTTCTTACGACTCCATCCAAATGTATCTCAAGGAAATAGGCCAACACCCTCTGATATCCGGCGCTCAAGAAAAAGAACTGGCCAAAAGAATTCTGAACAATGACGCTGAAGCTAGGAATATTTTAGCCAAAGCCAATCTGCGCTTAGTTGTTTCTATCGCTAAAAAATATGTCGGCCGTAGTTCTGATTTGACTTTGCTTGATTTAATACAAGAAGGAAATCTTGGTCTGTTCAAGGCCGTTGATAAATTTGACCATACCAAAGGTTACAAATTTTCTACTTATGCCACTTGGTGGATTAGACAGGCCATTACCAGAGCTCTGGCTGACCAATCGCGAACTATTAGAGTACCGGTACATATGGTTGAAACTATTGCTAAGTATAAGCAGGTGGTCCGTCGTCTGTCACAAGACTTAGGAAGAGATCCTCTTCCGGAAGAAATAGCTGTGGAAATGGGTTTGGAGCCAGAGAAGATTTATATGATTGAAAAAATAGACCAAGGCACCGTATCTCTAGAATCACCAGTGGGAGAAGAGGACGACAGCAAATCGACTCTGGGAGATTTTATGGCTGATGAAAAAATTCTGTCTCCAGACCAAGACTCAAACCGCCGCATCATTCGCGACCAGCTTCAGGAAA
>CAYXQM010000045.1:0-2969 GCA_964467495.1 uncultured Candidatus Saccharibacteria bacterium
TCGCACCGTAGCTATCGGAGTAAAAGCGACACCCTGGCCATACGAGGCAGTGGCAATTTCAATCTCTCTGCCACTATCTAAGTTGTTTACAAGCCCTCGGCCTTCATTTGGTAAATCAATGCCAGTCTCAGTACCTACCCCAAAATTTTTCATATATTCGGCAAATTTCTCATTACCCATTTTTAAAGCCACATAAGCAGCTCCGGTATTCAAAGACTGATTTAATACTTCTTGCATATTAACCGTGCCTCGACCTTTGTTGTCATAATTTGAAATGCGCTTATTGTTCAAAACCAAAAAGCCGGCATCGTAATAAGTGGTAGTGGCCAAAACTGTACCCGAATCAAGACCCGCAGCCATAGTCAAAGTCTTAATGATAGAACCCATTTCATAAACACCTTCCACGATTGGGTTGTCAAACAAACTGACCTCGCTCTCCTTAAAATTATTAAGGTTAAACGAAGGATCCCAGGCCATAGCTATTATTTCTCCACTCATAGGGTTAATAATAATCCCTCCAGCTCCATTACTAGACCAAGTTTCCCTGATATCCTGAAGTTCATTTTCAAGAAACAATTCCACCGATGGTTCAATAGAAGTAACGAGATCGCCTTCTTCCTGCGGATATTCACTTAGAGATTCCTTAATGTTGGAAAAGAATTCGGCAAAAAAATTGTTGTAAGCTTTGGAGGGATCTTTTTTCAAAATATCTTCGTAATATCTTTCCAACCCATAACGCCCAGCCAATTCGTCTCCATTGAAAGCAACAAAACCAATAGCATTGGAAGCTAATTTACCTCCAGGATAGAATCGCCACTTATCAGTAGATATGGTCGTACCATAAAGATTAAGTTTTTTAATTTTATCAGCCGTTTCGGTATTCAGATGTTCAGCTATTTCTTCATTTTTGCTGTCTTTGTCACCAGCCTTAGCCAGAAAAGTTTCCTTATCTAAAGGCAATACTTTATTTAACTCTCCATAAACCCACTCAGCATCTCCGATAATACTCGGGTTAATGGAGACGGTAAAACCGGACCTGGAAATAGCCGCTGGCACCAATTCCCCTGTTTTGCTCTGAAAATATATAACTCCCCTGTTATAAGAAATGGTATTCTGATTTATGTATTGCCGTTCAGCCAGAGAAGTGAAATAATCTCCATAAACTATTTGCACGAAATAAAGCCGAACCGCCAGTACCATGGCCGCTAAAATTATAAGAACAGATATTAGACGAATTCTACCATTCATTCTTACATTATTTCATTATTCAACCTTTAGAGAAAGAGCAGTTTTTTGAGATTTGTTTACAATAAAAATTTGGTCGCTGGCTTCTACAAAACCCAGACTCTTGGCCATTTTGACGCTTACTTTGTCATCCACCGAAAGACGAGTAGCTTCCATTTCGCTTACCTTAACGCTTAAAGACTGGATTTCTCCTCTAGTTTTTTGGAGTAGAGTAACCGTGCGAACAGTAGCGTTGGCAAAATACATATAACAAAAGACACAACCAATTACAAAAGCTAGCATTACAAAATTAGTGGTTCTATGTAGTACAACGGTAGATGTTTTTTGTTTTATTAAATTAGTCATTTTTAGTTTTTAGAATTCTTAGTTTGGCGCTTCTTGATCTTGGATTTTTATTTATTTCTTTCTCACTTGGAGTTATAGGTTTTTTGGTTAAAATTTCTCCTCTACCCTCTTCTTCTTTTGATTTAAAAAATCTTTTAACAATCCTGTCTTCTAAACTATGAAATGAAATGACTGCTATCCTGCCCTCTTTCTGTAAAATTTCGAACCCCTTATCTAAACCTTCTTGAAGAGCCTGTAATTCATCATTGACCGCTATTCGTATGGCCTGAAAAGTTCTGGTAGCTGGGTGAATCTTGCCGAAGCGGTAAAATATTGGAACAGCGCTTTTGATGATTTCAGCTAACTCTCCGGAAGTCTCAATCAATTTTTCTTTTCTTCTTTCCACAATGGCCTTAGCAATTCTTCTGGAGTATTTTTCTTCGCCATATCCGTAAATGACATCGGCTAAATTTTCTTCTTTCCAGTGATTAACCACATCATAAGCAGTGGTGTCTTCTTCTTTGATCTTGCTTTTAAAAGTCATCAGAAGCGGTTCATCTTTCTGGAAACTGAATCCCCTTCCTCCTTCTTCGAACTGGGGAGTATTCCAACCGAGGTCAAACAAAACTTTGGTTGGCTTTGGGATGTCTAGTATTTCAGGAGCTTTATCTATATTCCTGAAATTAAGCACTGCCAGTTTTGCTTCAGCTCCATCAATGTCCAGTTTCTCTTTGGTGATATTGACGGACATTTCGTCAGCATCAATACCGGCCAGAATTACTTTTCCTTTGGTTCTCCGCCACACTTCTTCTAAGTGGCCTCCAGAACCGACAGTAGCATCTAAATAGATATCACCATCCTGAAGAGAAAGTCCGTCTATGGTTTCTTTTAAAAGAACACTTGCGTGAGCCATTTACATTATGCCCAGACCTGATAATTTTTCTGCCAAACTATCGGCCTGCTTCTCCACTTGCTTCTTGTAATCGGTCCACGACTTTTCGTTCCATATTTCCAATCGGTTCTGCACTCCAATCAAAACCACTTTGGTTTTGAGATTGGCGCGTTCTCGTAGGAAATCCGGAACCAAAACTCGTCCGATATTATCTACTGCTACTTCACTGGCCCCCCCAAACATATACCTCGTAAAGCTTCTTATATCAGCGGAAAGCATGGATGAATTTTCTGAAAGTTTCTCGGCAATTCTTTGCCATTCCTTGGGAGTGAAAACGAATAAACATTGATCCAAGCCGGGAGTGATGACAATCTTCTTGCCCATAAGGGAACGAAACTTGGACGGCAGAGAAACTCTGTTCTTGTCGTCTATAGTGTGTGTATATTCCCCTATGAGCATGATAAGAATGTTATCCACTTTTTCCCACTTGGTTCCATCTTATACCACC
>CAYXQM010000045.1:3069-5105 GCA_964467495.1 uncultured Candidatus Saccharibacteria bacterium
CATTAATGGAAAAGTTTGGAGTTCGCGGAGAGGTTTGTCGGAGAGGATAGCGAAGAGGCGTTCGCCAAAACCAAAACCGCAAGTTGGCGGCATGCCATGTTCAAGCATTTCTACAAATTCATCATCTGACATCATAGCTTCCTCGTCTCCAGCTTCTAAAAGTTTCTTCTGTTCTTCAAATCTTTCTCTTTGATCTATGGGGTCATTTAATTCAGAGTATCCCCTACCCACTTCACTGCCAGCGATAATCGGTTGAAACATTTGAGTAGTGTGTTCGCTTTCATTTCTCTTTGCTAGTGGCGCTACCAAAACTGGATGACCGATAAGAAAAGCTGGACCGGAAATATTTTTACGGCAATGTTTCCAAAGAGTATCCAATAGGCGTTCCTTGTTTTCTCCTTGATAGAAAACTTTGAGTTCATCTAGTTTCTCTTTGATTTCTTTCTCATTTGCCTTTTCAATGTTTATACCAGTTTGCCTTTTGACTTCTTCTGTATAATCTATTTCTTTCCATTCATCGGCCAAATCAAAGGTGTGACCATTGTATTCAAACTTGGTTTTCCCGAACACTTCTTGAGCTATTTTTATATATAGATCCCTGACCATAACCATACCATCTTTATAATCAGCGTAACTCCAATAAAATTCCAGATTAGTAAATTCCTGCAAATGCTCCGAGCTAGTGCCTTCATTTCTGAAAACCCTGCCTATTTCAAAAGTTTTAGGAAAGCCGGCAGCCACCAGTCTTTTTTGCCACAATTCGCCAACCGAAATCCGCAAATACATATCTAAGTCAAAATCGTTGTGGTGGGTTTTGAAAGGCCGCGCTTCGGCACCTCCGGTAGTTAATTCCAAAGTCGGAGTCTCCACCTCCAAAAATCCCCTTTCCTTAAAAAATACCCGGGTAACATCCCAGAATTTTTCTTTCTTTTTGAGCAAGTCTCGCAACTCATCATTTAAAAGCAAATCCAAATATCTTTTACGATAGCGTTCCTCAACATCTGTCAGACCATGCCATTTTTCTGGTAAAGGTAGGAGCGACTTGGCGGCCATGACCCAGTTTTGAACGAAAAGACTTTGCTCGCCAGTTTGGCTTTTTTGAGCTTTGCCGGTTACGGAAATGAAATCGCCGGCATCGGCAGTATCTACGAAAAGAGCAAAGACCTTTTCGTCCATTTCATCCTTTTTAAACACCGCTTGCACTCGCTCTGTACCATCAAAGATAACCGCAAAAAGAATGGCTCCCTGTCCGCGAATAATCATCACCCGACCAGCAATAGATTTTATTTCTCCAGACTTCTCAAGTTCAGCAAATTTATTTTTAAACTCAGCCACTGCAAAATCTCTCGGCACTTTAGCCGGATAAGGGTCAAGGCCAGCTTTTCGGAGCTTGTCTAATTTTTCAAGCCTTGCTTTTCTTATTTCCTCTAACGAAGCCACACTTCTATTGTATCTTATTTATTTTATAAGTGATAGAGCCGGAAGGTGCTTTAAAAGTGAATGTTTCGCCTTTCTTTTTTCCTAAAGCCGCTTCTCCGAATGGAGAATGAACAGAAATTTTATTAGAAGCCAAATCAGATTCTTCTCCTCCAACTATAGTGTAAACTTGTTCATTTTTGGTCCCTTCTTTTACAACTGTTATTATAGAACCGACAGACACGTTTCCGGTGTCGTGGTGATGAGAAGAAACAATAACGGCATTTTTTAAAATGGATTCGAGTTTCTTTATTCTATCTTCTGTGATGCCTTGCATCTCGCGAGCTTCATGGTATTCCGCATTTTCCGAAATATCGCCTAAAGATTTAGTATACTCAAGCTGCTCCGCTATTTCCTTGCGCTTTGTCTTTTTCAAATATTCAAGCTCTTCCCTGAGAGCCTTTTCTTTCTCCTTTGTTAAATATTCTCTTTCTTCCATATTTGTAAATTATTAACGAAAGGCTATTGTATCCAATCCTCCCCAAAAGTCAACCCTTCTTCCTCATCCAAATCTTGTCTTGGCGGACTAGCTTTGAGAAGTCGGATTTATTGGCGAGGAG
>CAYXQM010000046.1:0-5094 GCA_964467495.1 uncultured Candidatus Saccharibacteria bacterium
GATGGGAATTCTTGACCAAAAAGAGGAACCATTAAGACAGAGATGACTACAAAAACTACTCCCGACCAAATAGCAAAAGGTAAAGCTTCTTTAAATTCTTTTTTCCCTTGAGACCTTCCGGCAGTAGCAAACCAAAGCATAAAGATAGGAATAATAAAACCAACACAATTTATAACAGAAGCGATTAATGGGACACCAGTATAATCAAGACCGGCAAAGCCGATGCGGATAGGAGTGCCAGCAGCCCCGAAAAGAACCGAGGTGCTGTTGCCAAGCATAGCGATTATCAAAGCCCTTATCACCGGTAGACCCATGCCGATAAGTAGAGGAGCCACAATAACCCCCGGCGTGCCAAAACCAGCGGTACCCTCAATAAAGCTTTCAAAAAACCAAGCCAAGATAATTACCTGTATTCGATAATCTTTTGAGAAAGTTTCCAAGTAGTAGGAAATATTTTTTACCACTTTGAAGTCTCTCAGAATTTCTAGAAACAGGATAGCCCCAAAGATAATTATGAAAATATCAAAAGCTATCAGGATACCTTTTCCATAAGAAACCCAAAGAAGACTCGGGAAAATTTTCCAATAGAAAAAGATTAGGGCAGTTGAAATAGCCAGAGTAATTAAAGCCGTTTTCAGAAGAGACATTTTCCTCCAAAGCAGTAGAAAAATAAAAACTACGAAAGGAAAAGCAGAAAGAATGGTAGGAAGATGAGACATGGTTGCTATTATAACATCAATCTTATTTTCGATAAATAATTTTCTAACTAGCCAGATATTGTTTCCCTAAATTAAATTTTTCTGTTGACACTGCTAAAAGCCATCTTTTGTGACCACCATTTTCACTTTGCCAACGTTCAACAAATTCGTCTTTATTCATCTTGAATTTTTCCCCGTGCCACGGATCGTTAAGAATTATGTTATTTTCATCAATTCCAATAACCACTGCGTAATGTCCACTATTTTCTCCCGGTTCTATAAAATTAACAATAATTGGTATATCAGATTTAATAAATCCATCTGCTTCCTCGAGCGAAGATTCATTGTTAGCGTAGGCATACAAACCTTCGTCGGTAATTACTTTTATCATCTGACTATGTTCAGTACCCCTATCTTTGTCAATCTGCAATCTTTTGGTAAGTTCTTCCTCGCTTATTAATTTTCCGTAAAAATAAAAAGTCATCTGCAGGGCCGCCGCCCCGCAGGAATATCTGGTATCTTGCTTAAAATATGGCATATTCAGCATAGAACCTAAATTCTACCTAAAAATCCATAATTTTTCAATTTAAGAAAATGACTCTTCCTTCATTTGACCTCAACGGACTTTTGAGGTCCGGTATATCATCATAACTAGAAACAACCAGAGTGCCGCCCTGCTCTTCTGGCATGGCCACTTCCTTATCCGACATATTGACAATCACCAAAGCTTCTTTGCCGTTAAAAGCTCGCTTAAAGAGCAGGGCGGCATCTTTCCAAATTGACATTGATCGGTAATCACCTTCTAAAAAAACTGGGTCTTTTTTAAAAGAAATAATTTTTTTATAAAAATTTAAAATCGATTGTGAATCATTTCCTTCCATCGCCACATTTACCTTCTCTTTTTCTCTTGGTATACCCACCCATGGTGACACATTAGAAAAACCAGCAAATTCTGAATCATCCCACTGCATAACTCCTCTCTCTGCATCTCTTCCTAAGTCTATTCCTGAAATTCTTTTTCCAAAAGGATCGAGGATTTTATCTTTTTCAATATCGATATCCAGCATACCAATCTCGTCTCCATAATAGACAAAAGTTGAACCCGGCAAAGTCATTGAAAGTAAAGCTAAAGCCATAGATTTCTCTTTGCCCAGACGAGTCATTGTTCTGCTTCTATCATGGTTACCTAAAACATAATTTTTAGGTAAATCTTTGCTTATTTCAATATAGCGGTCAATAAATTTTTTGTAAGCACTAGCTCCCCACGGTAAAGACATTAAATTAAAATTAAAGGGGCTATGATTTTTTGCTGGACAATTTTGATAAACGTTGGCTAAGCCATTTATATCTAAATAGGCTTCGGTAATAAAAAATATTTCGCCGAATTTTCTCGTGTGCTCAGCTATTTCATTTATAAGTTTTATAGTTTCCGGAAGACTAGTGGTTTTAGAGTGAACAAGAGTGTTGTAAGGGTTATCAATTCCGGCTCTATAATAAGGATTGCTATCTTCATCTATAAATTCTGGATCTTCATAGAGATTATCTATTGCATCTCCCCGAAAACCATCTACCCCGGCAGTTAGCCAAAAATCAATTATCTTAAACATTTCCTCTTTAACTTGAGAATTTTTCCAATTCAAATCCGGTTGCTCTGGTAAAAAAGAGTGAAAATACCATTCGTCTGTTGTCTCATCATAAGTCCAAGCCGAGCCACCAAAAATAGAAAGCCAGTTATTGGGTGGTTTCTTTTTTCCATTCTCCTCATGGCCTGGTTGCCAGACATAAAAATTCCTTCTAGGATTATCTTTTGAAGACCGGGATTCTTTAAACCAGTGATGTTCATCTGAAGTATGATTTAATACTAAGTCAATAATAATTTTCATTTCCCTTTTATGAATTTCCGAAATCAGTTTTTCAATATCTCTAAATGTTCCAAAGAGCCTATCTACCTTTTTGTAAGCGGAAACATCATAGCCGAAATCTTTCATTGGTGATTTAAAAAAGGGTGATAGCCAGATAGCATTAGCGCCGAGATTTTTTACATAATCAATTTTTTGAATTATTCCAGGTAAATCTCCATATCCATCATTATTCGAGTCCTTAAAAGAAAGGGGGTAAATTTGATAGAAGACGCCATTCTCAAACCATTTTTTCATAAATACATTCTAACAAAATTTTTAGGTTGAAAGAAATTTTTATGTATAATGCTCTTTATGCTTCCCAAAAAATACCGGAATATAAAAAGAAAACTGGCGGTCAAGAAATCAGTCACTGGCCTTGGTTTATTTACCGAAGAACCAATAGAGCGTGGTGGTTTTATCATTGAATACACTGGAAAAGTTCTCACTTCCAAAGAATCCGATTTGGTAAGCGGTAGATATCTTTTTGAAACCAGCAAAAACCGCTTTGTGGACGGTTCTGCCCGAAGTAACACCGCCAGATATATAAACCACTCCTGCCATCCCAATTGCGAAATTGATATTTTACGCGGACGCATTTATGTTTTTGCCAAACGCAAAATTAAAGCCGGTAAGGAGCTTTCCTATGATTACGACACTGAATACTTTGACGAATTCATAAAGCCCCTCGGTTGCAAGTGCATCAAATGCAAAGGGACTTAATTTTATCCGCGTTTTTTATTGGCTCTTTTTGCCAGCCCGCTTCGACGCGAGGCGAGCTTTTCACGTTTTGCCGCCAGACGTTTTTTAGTCTTCTTTGAGCGCGATGTCTTCATTTTTCCTACTCCTGTCTTTCTTTTTGCCATAATTATATTGTAGCACAAAAAGATGAGTTGCAAAATGGACTATATTTCTGCTAAAATTGGGACGTTCTTTGAGAGTGTAGATTTTTGTGCTCCGGTGTAGCTCAGCGGTAGAGCAGTCGCCTGTGAGTTATGTTACGCAGCTTCCCAAGAAAACTTGGGTTGAAAAACGAGGTGAATTCGGGGAAACCCCTAAGGGGCAATCCCGAGCCAAGCCCGATCGTAATTTGTTTTCAAAAAATTGAGAATAAATTACGATTGGGAAGGTGTAGAGACTATCCTTAAATGGAGTAGGGTGTGATTGCAAAGCAATTTCACATTCGAAGCGCCTCGCCCCTAAGTCTTAATGATATGGGGATAATATAGTCCACGCTTCTAGCAATAGGAGACTAAGTGTAAGCGATTGGTCGCTGGTTCGAATCCAGCCGCCGGAGCACAGAAATTTATGATTCTAGATTTTATATTTTTGACAATTACCTATTCAGGTGGATATTTGGTGGTTACGGGAATAACTATACTTACGGCTCTTTCTTTTTTAATTCATAAACACGGAAAAAGAATCCTGCCACTTTTGATGTCAGTGGAAGGTAGTGCCGCCAGTATTTGGGTGCTCAAGCATATCTTCAATATTTCTAGACCAGAAGGAGCTTTTTATTTAGAAAGTTCTCCTTCTTTTCCCAGTGGACATGCTGCTATGGCCATAGCTTTATACGGGTTTCTACTTTACACCATTTGGAAGCATAAAAAACATCACCTACAAAACAAGGCCATCTGGGGTCTTTCTATTCTCATTATCCTTATTGGTTTAAGTCGTCTTTATTTGGGAGTACATTATTTATCAGATGTTTTAGTTGGCTATTTAGTCGGTGCTCTTTGGTTGATGCTATCTATAAAAATTCAGAATCGTTTAAATTAAAAAATCTCTTACAATTTTTTCTACCTGACTGGCATTTTCTGTTCTCATAAGTTTATATTTCAAGTCTCTTACATTGGGTTCTCTCAGATATTCCTTAAAATGTTTTTTCATTATGGCAAAACTTTTTCCGTTGACCGGCGAACCGAATTTTTCTTCAAAAAGTTTGGTGTGCTCTACTAAAATCTCTAAAATTTTTCTAATTACTTCTGGATCACTTTTTCTATTGAACCATTCGTACGAATTAGATAATAGCCAGGGAGTACCAAAAACCGCCCTGCCAAGCATTGCTCCGTCTGCACCACTTTCTTTGCATTTTTGTATCGCGTCAGCCACATTTTTTACATCACCATTCCCAATGATAGGTGTTTTCTCAAAATCCGTCGTAGGCGCAAGTTTTGAAGTATAATTTTGAATTTGATCCCGTATCTCAACTGCCCTCTTTATTCGCTCCCATTTGGCCGGTGCTTTGGACATCTCTTTGCGAGTACGAGCATGAATAATAATAGCTGCCGGATTTTCTGCTAAAAGTTCTGGGAGCCATTCCTCAAGTTCATCTTTGTTATAGCCCAACCGAGTTTTAACAGAAACAGGAATTTTGTTTTGAACCCCATCTTTTGCCGCTCTTATTAATTCCCTAGCCAATTTTGGATTTTTTATTAAAGAAGCCCCTGCGTTTTGTTTTTCAATACTTTTATCAGGGCAACCCATATTTATATCTA
>CAYXQM010000047.1:0-5075 GCA_964467495.1 uncultured Candidatus Saccharibacteria bacterium
TATTTGGGCACTTATTGCAATCTGGCAGGCTTTACCAGAACTTCGTTGGGTTGTTTATGCTAATATCCCATATCTTGTTTGGGTATCTTTTGCAACAGCATTGCAATTGACTATAACTTATTTAAATAAATAATAATATAATTAAGAAAAGAATTTATTAGGTCGAGATAAATTTTAAGTTCAATAAATTAATTAATAAATAAAAATATGAAAAATTTAAATGTGTTTGATTGGATTACTTTAACGCTTGTTATTGTCGGTGGATTAAATTGGGGGTTAGTAGGTTTATTTAAGTTTGATTTAGTAGCGACGATTTTTGGTGATATGTCAGCATTATCTCGCGTAGTATATGTACTCGTTGGATTGAGTGCCGTATATGTAGTTATAGTATTAGGAAAGCTTTGCCGTAAAGCATAATATTTTCCAGATTGTTAAATTTAGTATTAGTTTTTTAATTTTTCTAATTAAAAATATTTTATATTACGCTTCAGTTTTACTGAATCGTTTATTTATCTTTTTATTATTGAGCGTATTTTTTACTAATATCTTCAAAGGTTAAATTTAAATAAAATTATATGCGCGTGAGACATACATCCAAAGTATTTATGTCGAAAGCACTTGCTCGCAGAGCATCGTGAGCTTCATGGTCTTTGGAATATTTTAACTAAACATGATGCCAAGGGTGGGTATTCACACTATCCAGAGACTTTGCGTTGGGTTGGTAAACAGAAAGCGCTTTATCTTCGACACGAGGCATTAGTAAAGGAATTTACTCGCCGTGAATATAAGTATTATACTTCGATTGATAAGCGTTTTGCGACAGGCATAGTCAGTCAGCGAGTACTTATTAATACCATAAGTGAGCAAGAAAATTTTCCTGGCAAAAACCGTGTGAATGTTTACTGTGTATTTAATAGTGGGCGCGTTAAAGGAGGATTAAAAATTTGTTTAAAGGATAGATGTGAAGGTATCTGAATCTTGATGGAGCTGTCTAATTATTAGTAGTTTTTCCCTAATCATAGCGATATATTCGTGATTTTGTGTTAGTTTTATAATAATTGCTGAACTGGGGAGCATAGAAAGGTATAATAATATATAGTAGGGCATAGTAGAGTATAAAAGTAACCGTTTATTTATGCGGTTATTTATTTTGAGCTGGATTTTAAATTTGTTTGACAGAATAGTATCTTTATGCTATTCTGTTTTTAGTTGTTTGAATAAATTAATATTGATTTTTCAGAGGAGGGGGTGAATATAATGAATGTGGATAGATGCGTTGTTGTTTGTATGCCCGAAACACAGGAAGGATTAGAGAATTATCCTGTGTGTATTATCGAAGGGGATAGAATCAAGGAGGTGGAAGAAATAGTAAAAGGGAAAGGATTTGGAGTTCAAGGTACAGAAGACGGCATTGATGTCCGTTTAACAACTTTTGCCGATTTTCAGAAATCGAGATGGCCTTATAATCCTCTTTATCTTAATTTAGAGACATTCAAGAAAGGTATTAAGGAAAAAGAGATAAATTGGCATAAGGTAATTGGCTGGCAAAGATGGGGCCAGGGCATTATTTTCCTAGAGAAGAAGGAGATTCTAATAAAGAGAGGCTGCGAAAATGAACTATCATCTTTATGGGAAGAACTTGGTTATAAGATTTTGATTAAATAAAAACCAAAAGACTTTATTAAGACCGATTAGCCTTGGAGAAATTCTAAACGGTCTTTTTATTTTGCTAAATCAGGAATATAAATCTCTTCAGCTTCCATAATCTTAGTTCTAATATTGTTTAGTTAATAAATTAGGGGATTTATTAAAATACCAAGTTCTAACTTTGTTCCACGCTCGGAGCTATAATTAAGACGAAACTGAGAGCTTGACAATAGGTATGTTTTTATGACATACTTTTTTTAGTTTTGAAATTAGTTCATAAACAATTAAATAACGTAAAAAGAGATATAAAAAGATATTTAACCTAATTCGGTGATAAAGGAGGTATAAGCTATGAAAGTAATTATTAGATTGGCGGTAGTCATTTTGTTGGTCTGCGGTATTGGCTGCGGAGAAAAAAAGGAGAAAAAATCTCTATCTGATTTCCCAGAGAAAGCTCATTTTCGAGGAATAGTTAAGGGAAGGGAAATAGATGTTCCAGCTCAAAGAAGTGGATATCTAAAAAGAATTCTTTGCCAAGAAGGAGACGAGATATCTTTAAATCAACTTCTCTTTATCTTGAATCAGGGAGAAATCTTTAAAGAACTTGAGTTGGCCAGGGCTCTTCTTTCAAAGTCGCGTAAAGAAATAGAGTATTTGCTGGCTGGCTACAGGGAGGAAGATATAGAGGCTCAGCAGAAAGAAGTCAAAAAAGCTTCGGTGGATTTTGCCTATAACCAGGAAGATTATAAAAGGTCTGAAGCCTTAGTCCGTAAAGGTATTATCCCAAAACAGAGATTTGATCAAGTTTCAAGGGCCTTATTTATCAGTCAGGCAGAATTAGGCAGGGCTGAGTCCGTTCTTAAAAAATTGAAAAGAGGACACACACTTGCAGAAATCGCCGTAGCTGAAGCAGAAGTCGTAGCCCGAAGGGCCACCGTGTCTATTTGGAAAGAACGGCTTTCTCAGACAATTGCTACTTCATCAATAAAAGGTGCAGTTCTCGCAAGGAATTATGAAATTGGTGAATGGGTGATTGAAGGTACGTCGGTTTTGACAATTGTGGATTTAAGAGATGTTTGGGTAGAGATTTATATTCTCCAGACACAGTTGGGAAAAGTCGTTATTGGCCAAAAAGCAGAGGTTGAAATAGATGCTTTTCCTGGAGAGGTTTTCGAGGGAAAGGTTGTATTTATTGCCGATAAATACGAAACGCCAGCTGAAATCTATCAGACCAAAGGAGAACATACTCAGTCTTTATTCCGGGTCAAGATCAAGATTTTTAATCCGGAAGAGAAAGTTCGTCCTGGCATGACAATCGCCGCTACTTTCAGAAAGGAGGTGGGTTAGAATGATTGCCTTGATGATGGAAGATTTATATTTTGGTTTTGAGCGTCATAAAGAAGTGCTTCAAGGAATCAATCTATCGATTGAGAAGGGTGAAATCTTTTGTTTGATTGGGCCGAATGGCGCGGGCAAAAGCACTCTTCTTAAAATATCTTGTGGCTTACTTCCAATACAGAAAGGTAGTATTTCTCTGTTGGGCTTTAATAACCCGAAAAAATGCCGGACAATTATTGGGTACATGGCACAAACGTCTAAGCTGTATCCGAAGCTGACAGTAAAAGAATATTTATTCTTTTTCGCCAGTCTATATGCAGTAAAGCAGAAAAAGGATAAAATCGCCGGATTAATAGATGATATTGGATTAACTGATAAAGCTGATTTCCTGACTAGAAATCTGTCCGGCGGACAAAGGCAGAGATTGGCGCTTGGAGTAGCAATGATCCATCAACCTAAAATGCTTTTTCTTGATGAACCCATGGTTGGGATAGATCCCATTTCAGGAGAGAGATTTTGGGGGCTTATTCAAGTAGTCAAGAATAACGGAGGAACTATCCTGATGACCTCTCATAGAGAGGAAGATGCCAGACAAAGCGATAGGATAGGAGTGCTTAATGAGGGCAAACTACTCTTTGTTGACAGAATGCCTTCTAGTAAGTCCTTAAAAGACCTTTTAAAGGAGGTGATTGGCTGTGAAAATACTGGCAGTGTTTGTGAAAGAAATTAAGGAATTAATTCGCGACCCAATCGCCTTGGCTATGATTATAGTGTTGCCAATAATGGAGGTAATTTTGTTTGGTTATACTATAGAGTTTAAGGTGAGGGGAATACCATTAGCGGTTTTTTACTCGGATTATTCAATACAAGCCCGTGACATGGTACAAAAACTGGAAAATACAGGAGTCTACAAGGTTAAGTTTCATGCCCGGTATGCAGGAGAGGTGAAAGACCTGATTGATTCTGGTAAAGCAAAGGTGGGAATCATTTTCTCTCCCAGCTCCCTTAGTGATTTCAAACGGAGTCGTGGGACGATAAGATTGCTTGTAGATGTTGCTGATCCAATCGTGGCATCGGCAGCAATGGCAGGAGTCGGGATTCTCAAGTATCCCGAGGCAAAGACTTGGAATGTTAGGGTCGAAGAATTGTATAGCCCTGATAGTACCAGGGGGAGTAAAGACTTTGTCGTTCCAGGTGTTCTCGGCATGATAATCTGCATGACCTGTCTGATGTTGGCGAGCTTAGTTGTTGTAAGAGAAAAAGAAGATGAACAAATTCAACAGATCTATATGGCGCCTATTTCTCTTGGACAATATATGACAGGGAAAATGCTTCCTTATTTCTTGATAAGTATAATTCAGATCATGGGTGCGGTTGGTTTAGCTTATTTCCTCTTTGGCACGGAAGCCAAAGGGAGCATATTAGCGTTTTTCTCTCTCATTTTCCTGCTCTGTGTTGTTTATCTGGGGATTGGCGCCTTGATTTCTTTGTTTTCTAGGACGAGACAGCAGGCAACAATGATTGCGTTTTTCTCGCTGTTTCCTAACTTTTTGTTGACTGGCTTCCTTTTCCCCTTAATGATGATCCCTCAAGGCCTTAAATTACTCGCTTATTCCATTCCATTTACCTATTTTATGGAAGGGATAAGGAATGTGACTATGAAGGGGGTTATGTTTTACGCCGTAATTCCAGAAATGGGCATTCTCTTTTTATTCTTTGTTGGTATTATAGGAGTGATTGCCGCTGTAATTGCGGCAAAAATCTACTAAACACCAGCTAGCTGCTCGGAATGTGGCTAGCTGGTTTTTTTATTGGTATTTAGTCATCAGACAGATTTAAGCATTGTCCAGTTGATAGAGTTATTTAAAGTAAGTGCGCAAAAAAGGTTCTAATGTCGTCCATAATGGGAAGCCGAAATCAAGAGGTAATAGGAGATAATCTTGGATTTCTATAAATCCTTTTAATTTCCAACAATTTTTCTTTCATTATCGCCATATACTCCCAGTTTTCAATAGTTATAATAAGCGTCGGGGTAGGGAGCTGGTAAAAGTTCCTCTAAGCTTAGGGAAACTTTTGTATAGCAAAATGTG
>CAYXQM010000048.1:0-5052 GCA_964467495.1 uncultured Candidatus Saccharibacteria bacterium
GATTATGGATTGACCTTGGTACTTGGGGGTGGAGAGGTCACTCCTCTTGAGCTCACCGGAGCTTATGGGGTATTTGCTAATAACGGCGTCAGGACCGAAATTTCTCCGGTTATTGAAATAAAAGACAAAGAAGGAAAAGTTTTGGAGAAACATGACCCAAAACCCGCTCAAGTGTTAGATAAGGAAATCGCCCTTAAAATATCGGATATACTTTCTGACAACGACGCCAGAGCGCCATCTTTCGGACAAACATCGGCCCTGCATTTCCCAAGCAGAGATGTAGCAGTAAAAACCGGTACCACCAACGATTATCGAGATGCTTGGATAATGGGCTACACCCCCAACATTGCTGTCGGGGCTTGGGCTGGCAACAACAATAACAGCCCGATGGAAAAAAGAGTGGCTGGTTTTATTGTGGCCCCGATGTGGAGAGCTTTTATGGACCAGGCCTTAGCCAGATTACCCGACGAGCGCTTTGAAGAACCTTTAGCTGAAGATAAATCGGTATTAAAACCTGTTTTACAAAGCATTTGGCAGGGGGGCATATTTACCACTTCAACTTCGGGCACTAAAACGGTTACTGGCGGAGTACATACAATCTTAAACTGGATTAACAAAGATGACCCTCGGGGAGAATACCCAGAAAATCCCCAAAATGACTCCCAGTTTGACCGTTGGGAATATTCCGTCCGCATCTGGGCTCAAGACCACAACCTCTGGCAAGATCTGCCATACATAATTAACTAATCTTCAGAAATATTTTTTGAGATTTTAGAGAATTTTCAATTTTTTCTTTGTGCATAAAAATTTCGTTGCGGATAACCGGATTAGATTTTATTTTTATTTGCTCCCCTTTTATTTCAATGTCTTCTTTTTTTAATTCTATCCCCGTAATTTCTTTTATGACCTCAAGAACCGCCATTCGTCGCAAGCTGTTGTTTTGACCCAACTTCAAAAACTTTTCTAAAAAATTGGAAATATTAAACATATTACCTGTTCATCGGCATGACGATGTAGAGAAAACTTTTGTCCGATGAACCTTGTATGGCCAGAGGTTTACTAGCCCCCGCAAAACTTAAAATTAAACTGTCAGCAGAGATGGATTGCATACAATCCATCATATATTTACTGTTGAAATTAAGCTCTATGTTGTCTCCAGTGATTGAGGCTTTGACGGCCTCTTTGTACTCGCCAACATCGCTATTTTTTGATTCTATATTTAAAACTTTATTTTTTGAATCTACCTTAAGTTTAACTTGATTAAGGGCGTCTGAGAAAACATTTGAGGCCTTGATGGAATTTATTAAATCTTCTTTCAAAATAGTGGCGGTAGTTTCAAAAGATTTCGGTATTATTTGTTTATAGTCCGGAAAAGAACCGTCGATCAATCTTGAGACCAGATATACTCCGTCAGCCATAAAAGCCGCTTGGTTTTTTTCAAAAATAATATCTATTTCTCCGTTATAATCTTCAAACATTTTTATAATTTCCGAAACATTGTTGAAGGGGATGAGGGTGGCAGGAAAATCGATTGGAGTTTTAATATTTACTTTTTTCTCAGCCAAACGGAAAGAATCAGTAGAAACAAAAACTAAACTGCCGTCTTCTTTGTATATATAAACACTGGAAAGTTCCGGTTTTATATTTGAATTAGAAGCACTATACCAAACAGATCTCAAGCCGAAAATTAAGTCGCGACTGTTTATTTTTATCAACTTGGAGTCCTCGTCTACCGCCGAGATAGCTTTTAATTTGGGGATACTTGGAAAATCCTCGTGGGGCATGCATTTTATAACGGCCGAATTTTTACTTGACGAAATTTTCAGGTTGTTTTCCTTGGCTTCAAAAGTTAAGTTATTTTCTTTGATTGATGATAACACCCCAAGTAAAACACTGGCGGGAACAGCTAAGACCCCATTTTTTATTACTTTAATTTTTATTCCCATTTCCACCCCAATATCTAGGTTGGTTGATTTTACTATAAGCTTATTGTCTATAGCTTCTAAATAAATACACGAAAGTACCGGGAGAGTTAAATGCCTACTTGTTAGTTTTGCTGCTCTTTGAATAATTGGTTCTATTTTTGTTTTATCACATTCTAATTTCATATTATTTATTTAGGATTTAATATTATCTTTATACGGAGTGGATTTGTTGATTACTTTATACTCTCTTTATTTTTTAAGGGTTTTTAATGGATTATTTTTAAGATTACATGTTTATAAGTTGGAGATAAAAATGATTATAAAAATGATTTTTAAATTTACTCCTAATTTTTAAACTTTTTATAAACATGAAATAAACAACTAGTTAACCTATTATTGACCTTATCTCCTGCACCTCTTTCAGTAACAAAGAATCAAGTTTTATTTCTCTTTTTATTTTTTCACAAGAGTGAATAACTGTAGTATGGTCTCTCCCCCCAAGTTTCTCACCAATTGATGGGTAAGAAATACTAAAATCCTCTCTCAGAATATACATTATTATTTGTCTCGGTTTTATAATTTCCTTCTTTCTTGTTTTTTCATAGATTGAATTTTCTTCTATTTTATAAAAGTCAGAAATTATTTTAACCACCTCTTTGTAAGACAGAAGCTTCCTCTGTTTAATACTGTTCTTTACTAAGTCTTTTACCTCATTTAAGGTCAAAGTTTTGTTTTTTGTCTCCGTTTGGCAAACAATCAGATTTATAACTCCCTCTAAATCTCGAATATTTCCTCTTATAGAATCGGCCAAATAATCAACAATTTCATCGTCAATAAACAAATTAATGCTGGAGCATTTTGATTTTATTATTGCCACTCGAGATTCGTGGTCTGGGGCCGGGATATCAATAACCATACCGGCGGCAAACCGAGATTTAAGCCTATCTTCAAGGCCGGTGACAAAATTTGGGTGTTTATCGCAAGAAAAGACAATATGCTTATTATTATCCTTCATCATATTGAAGAGATGGAACAATTCTTCTTGGGTTTTTTCCTTTCCGGAAAGAAATTGGACATCGTCCATTATTAACATATCGTATTTTCTATACTTTTCTTTAAAAACACTAACCTTGTTTGCTTGGACAGAGCTTACGTAATCATTAATGAATTTTTCCGATGGGAAATAATACACTTTTTTTGACGGGTCCGCAGCCTTAACCGCGTTCCCTATCGCTTGGATCAGGTGAGTTTTGCCGTGCCCAGTGCTCCCGTAAATAAAGAATGGATTATAAGTAATGCCGAGATTTTTGATTACTGCTTGAGCCGCCGCATAAGCCAGTTCGTTAAAGGGCCCGACAATAAATGACTCAAAGGTATATCTTGGGTTTAAATTATCTTCTTTGTTTACATAGTGTTCTGAAAGGGGCAACTCCTTTGTGGCTACCGACCCCTTTGCGGGGACATATTGGTTTTTGGCTTTACTCTCCTCTTTTATTACATATTCCAGGGCGTGAACGGATTCGGAAGATTCTCTTAGGAATTTTAAAATTAAAGGATGAAATTTTTTAAGCAACCATTCCTGAACGAAGGTATTGGGGACACTTAGAAATATTATTCCGTTCTCAAAACCGGAAATTTTGGTTTCCTTAAACCAAGTCGTAAAGTTTGCTTTGGAAACAGAAGATTCAATCTTGGGTAAAATGCTATCCCAGAGTTCTTTGGTGTCCATATTGGCTATTATATATTCAAATCATATTTAGGGAACTTGTATTTACTGCTAAATATGTTTATAATCTGTGAACAAGTGTAAAACGTGTATTTAGACGGGATTGGGGCTTATTAAAAACACAAAAAAAGTAATATTTAAACAAATGTCAATTACATATCAACCCAAGAAAAGAAAAAGAGCTAAGGCGCACGGATTTTTGAAGAGAAGCAAGAGTGCCGGGGGTCTTAAAGTGCTCCAAAGCCGCCGCAGAAAAGGTCGCAAAAAAATAGCCGTTTAATTTAATGTTTCCTAAGAGCAGAAGAATCCCCAGAAAAATGTTCCCCTTACTGTCAAATGGGGCCAAGACCTTTAAAAATAACCTTTTTTTATTAAGGTTTGTTAAAAAAAGTGTGTTAGGTAGTCGTTTTTGTTTCTCTGTTTCCAAGAAAACGGCCAAAAATGCCGTGGCGCGGAATAGGATGAGGCGCGCCGGCTATCGTTTGTTAGAAAAATACCTTCCCCAAATACAGCCCAATATTCTTGCCCTTTTTTCTTTTAGGTCAGTGCCGAAAAATGATGAAGAAATTAGTAAAAATATAGAATCTATTCTTGCAGAATCAAAATTAATAAAATAAAAAAACATAATGATTGCTTTCTTTAAAACAATAATTTACATACCGCTTTACAACTTTTTAATCTTTCTTTTGAACGTGAGCTGGATTGACGCTGGTTTGGCGGCAGTTATTTTAACAATTTTGGTAAAGATGATTCTCTACCCTTTTACCAAAAAGTCCACGGTAGCCCAAATAAAAATGAAAGAAAAAGAGGGCGAACTTTCTTCCATAAAAGAAAAATACAAAGATAAGCAAGAGCAAGCAGTTAAAACAATGGAATTTTATAAAACCAATAATATAAACCCTTTTTCCAGTATTTTAACTGTTGTTGTTCAAATCCCAGTCATATTTTCTCTTTATTACATTTTTTTCAAGGCGGGATTGCCTAATGTTGATACCTCCATTCTTTACTCTTTTGTAAAAGTACCGGGGTCAGTGTCTATGATTTTCTTAGGGTTTGTGGACATTTCCCAAAAAAGTATTGTCTTGGCTTTTCTGGCTGGTATTTCCAGTTATTTTCAAATGCATCTGATGTCTCCTTCTGCTCCGGTAGCAACTCCAAATAAAACTCCCGGCAAGGAAGATTTCGCTAAAATGATGACTAAGCAAATGAAATACACAATGCCAATAATTGTCTTTTTTATATCTTGGAAAATTTCTGCCATCGTGGCTCTCTACTGGTTCGTCAGCAACCTAATGTCCATCGCTCAAGATGCATGGATTAGGAGGAAGTTGAAATTAGCAGGGGCATGATACTCTCTTACTCTTCCACTCTTAATATCCACAAATAACCGTCGATTTTGTT
>CAYXQM010000049.1:0-4913 GCA_964467495.1 uncultured Candidatus Saccharibacteria bacterium
TAATTTTCCAATTAAAAAGATTAATTTCAGCATTGCTATTATTAATTATTTCTATGTATCCATCACCTTCGTCTAAAGATATTTGCGGTTTAATTACTTTTACTTTAAGCCGACTGACCGAAAATATGTCCCCCGCTCTGGCGCTTAAAACCACCGCATAATCGCCCGAATATTTGTAAGTATGGCTGACCAAAGATCCGACTCCAACATTGCCATCGCCAAAAGACCAGTTTAATTCTGAACCAGTTTTAGTAGTATTCTTCTTTATTGTTGCCTGAAACCAAATAGGACTACCGGGAGAAGTAGTCCTATTACTTCCAGCAGAAACTTCGAACTTAGCGCTTGGTGACGAAACATTGGTAGTGTTCACTTCCTCTCCAGATGAAGAATATTCACTTGAATCACCCAATACTTCTCCGGAAGAGTTTGAATCGCTATTTTGAGAAGCATCGGAAGAAATTGTGATTTGCTGGCTGGCGCTCAAATTTGTTCCAACGATACTTGCTATGATTGTAAATGTGCCTTCTGAAGAATTACTATAATAAAAAGTTCTGCTGGTCCAATTAGAATTGATTGTTGCGGAAAAATCTTTTCCAGAATCATTTGAAAGATGGCCACCAACGGGTGATGCTTCCAAAAGCAATTGTTGCGTTTCTCCAAACGAGAAAGCTGTTCCGCTAGAATTTTGAAATTGAATTTTTATGGGTCCGGAAAGCTCGTTGGGTTTTATAGACTGAGGTTTGGTGGTGAAAACAATTTGGTCAACTTGAGCAAAAGAAAACACAGGAAAAATAAGAAATAAAATGGTGAGGAATAAAAGTTTTGGAAAAAGTTTTGCCATATCATAAACTAGGGTGCGGAAACCGGCTGGGCAATTTGACTGCCACTATCGCTAAAATTTGAAGCGAAATATATAACAAACAAACTGATGCAAATTATGCACAAAAATCCTAAAGTGAATTTGAAGAAAGTTTTGTCAAAGTATCTCATGTGTTTATAATAACAAGAAATTATCTTTTTGGTCAAAATCCAAAGTGGGAAATAGAATTACCTATATATAAAAGAACTGCTAAAATTGCAACCAAAAACAAACTTGCGAATCCCCAAATCTTGCTTGGTGGTTGATTTTTTCTATTTTGCCAATATATATATATATTTCCTAATATTGCTAATGAAAAGGCCGCCATACTAATCTCATTAACATGTCTGTACCCCCATTGAAAATAGTAATAATTTGAGAAAATAGCATTAACAAAAGCTAATGTTATTGGGATAACCAAAAACAACACTTCAGTCAAAACAAACTTTTTATTTTTATTCATATTATTTATTTCTTAATTTTAAATTTCTTATTTTTTTCTTGTTTATTTTTATCATCTTTTGTTTTTTTATATACTTTATTAAGTCTATTATGTTTCTTGTTCATATCTAAACATTTCCAGCTTTTGCATTTCTCGAATTTATCATTTCTTAAGTTAAATTCTTTAATATCCTCGTCATTCCCAGCTTTATCTACAGAATAGAAAAGAATTTCATCTGTTTTCTTATCAACAACAATCGGCTCCGAATAAATGTTGAAAGTATCTCCTTCGTCTAAAGAATATACTGTTTCTAATATTCCTGATTGGTTATCGATGGCAGTTAGAGTAATTTGTAAATTCTTTTTTGATTTTTTATTTTTCACCCAAACGGCTTCAGCTGTCGTTTCTGGAGGAACTAAATCCAATATATCTTCTCCATTTAAAGTCGCATCAGATTCGACTTCTATTACTTCTCCTTCGTTTTCCAATTCTATAATGTTATTTTCTGAGTTATTTATTACAAAATTGGCAGTTGTTAGTGTCGTTACTATCACATCATTAAACACCCAAGTCGTTAAATACTGCCCATTGTCTACTTCTGAAATACTTAAATCGAAACTGCCCTCTTCCAAACCTTTGGCCTCTACTAAATATTCTTGTTCTGCATCTGTAGGCAGGAAAATAAATTTATTATGGTCCACAACATCATAATCAATTCCAGGGATTCCATATTCTATAGCGTTGTTTTCAATGGGTCCCGTATGATTGCCATTTGAGTCATAAATATGAACTTCTACCGGTGAATGCCAAGTTAGTTTCTTGCCTTTGAAATTACAGAAAGATGAATTGTTGCTTACGTTTGTCGCTAAATTAATTGCATCACCATTTAGAATTTCTAAAATCAAATCTCTCACACCATCGGTACTAGGTAATTCAGCATGATCGGCATTTTCCACATAGAATTTATTCGAGTTTGGAATGTTGATATAGTCCGCGCTTACTATCGGCACCGTTCCATCCCCTGATGTATATCCAATTTGACCGATTTCATTGAGAACACCGAAACTATACGCCACTTGAGTAGGAGTTTTGCATCCTACAATGTTGTAAGTGTCTATTCCGCTAAAATCTAGGTTATCCAAATTCTGATTATAAAAATCTTCTGTTTTTTGAAACATTATAGGATTTTCATTTTTGTTATTCAGGAAGAAATCTTTTGTTTCTGCATAATTTAATAATGGATTATTACCGAACAAGCTGTATTTTCTGAAATATCCTTGAAACTGATTGAAATATGTCGGATTGGGTAGAAGCTCATGCAAAGCTGGAGAATTTTGAGCAATCTCTTTTATCCTATCTTCCTCCAACCATGGAATACTGAAACGATCTCCTTCCAAAAGAACTTTACCAGCTTTGGGAGCGCCCAAATGTGGCGTGCCCACAAAAATTAATTTATCCACACTATTTTTTCCGTATGAATTTAAGTAATCCTTAACCAAAAGTCCTCCCATACTGTGAGCGATAATGTTTACTTTTTGGGCACCAGTTTGATCTTTAACCTCATCAATTTTTTGTTTGAGCAAGTCTTTTGTTTGACTCAAATCAAGACGCCAGTCGTAAGGGAAGAAAAATAGATTTTGATTTTCTTGATAATTACTTTTGTTTTGTAAATCCAAACTTAAATCTTCAAAAATATTTGTGTCAAAAACTATTAATGCTTGAATCCTTTTTATTACATTCCCAACCAAAATATTTAATACAGAATCTCCATTAGTATCCAAACTTAGGTTTTCAGTTAAAAACTGATCATTTATATCAGTAGCTGTTTGTGATAAATCCAACCATATCAAATCACTCCCATTATACAATTCAGTTCCTACAATCCCCGGAATAATAATAACGGGATTAATAGTTTGAAATGTTGGTGTCACATTTGGATCTCCAGTTAGCCACGGATCAAAATCAACATTCCCAATAATTTCATTACCGAGTCCGTTTTGGTTGGTAATGGTGTTTTTTGGACCAGTTGAATCACCCCACCAATTGTTTTCCACATTAACGTTTATGCCAGAATCATTTTTAAGACCAAATTCGCTATTTCCCAAAATACGACTCTGAGAAATAAAGGCGGATTCAAGAGTAGACCCAGGTGGTGTCTCTTGATCTCCACTTCCTGCTGACATTAAAGCAAACATAGGTGGAGGACCACTTATCTCATCTTCGAACAAAAGCCCTCCTCCAGAATTATTACTGACAGTGATGTTGTCTGCATTGAAACTGCCACCTGTTACGTATACCCCTTCATATCCAAAACCCGATATAGAAGAACTTGAGATCGTCGTGTTCGTTTTTGAAAATGACAAACCAACACTCCCAGACCCATTTTCAAATATCGAATTTTGTATAGTAACATTACCATTGCTTGCGGAAACAGCTATGCCTTCAGTTACTTCTTTAACTTGTGAATCAACTATCTCTAGATTGCCGTTTGATTGTACAGCCATACCATATTGCATATTTTCGATGACGGAATTGCGAATAGAAAGATCGCCTGAGTTGGATGCAACCCCGTTATAACGAATATTTGAAAAATGAGAATTTTCTATGGTTGCCGTTCCAACATTATAGAAACTAACTCCTCCACTTGTATCACGGACATCGATATTGTTAAGGGAAACATTTGGAGAATCATTAAAACCAAGATAATAAAAATGTGAAAAAACAGCGTTAGAAATACTGACATTATTCGGAGATTGCAACAATATTAGCCAATTATAGTATCCTTCCGGATCATTACCGGACAAATCATCATCTATAGTTGTAAAATAAACTTTGTCTTCCGGTAATCCATTAATTACAAAACCTCCCTTAACAAACAAATAATGATCTCCACCATAAACATCTCGTCCAAATTTAACGACCACACCAGGCTGAATTGTGAGAGTAGCACTAGTTTCAACTTCTATATCTCCCCTGATGATATATGGACTAGCGTCTTTAGCCCAAACTGTATCGGTAAAAATTGAACTAGTAATAACAGTCTCCGCACTAGCAAAACCAGGCAAAAATAAAAAAAGAAAAACCGATACCGGTAAAATTATCCGTTTCATAAATCAAATTTATAATTTAAATAATACCATTTCAAAAAATAACCCCTTGTGGATAACTTTTTTCCAAGGACGGCCCTCCTTGTCCAAGGCCGAACCTTGGATTTTTAGATGTATTTTTCGATCCCCTCTTTAAAGGTTAGCCAGAAATTTATAAAGTCATCAAAATTTTTTGTACTCCCAAAATACTCTGGAAATACTTTTTTATTTAAAATGCTGCTCTCTTTTCTGTTGTGTCCTATATAATCTAAATAACTTGAATGTTTATATGAACTCAAAAAATTCTTTGCGGTTGACAGATTGTTTATTCCTTTCTTTTTCCATTCAGGATTAATAATTTTTATTGGATTAAGATGAATATAAGAGAATAAATATTTTAAATATTTATCTCTAATAATATGAGTGGCTTTAAAAGCCCCCTGAAACAAAACTCCGTTTCTATCATATTTCTTGTTGTAATACATAGTATAAGCGGTTTGCAGCTTTTGCATAAAAATACTGACAC
>CAYXQM010000050.1:0-1793 GCA_964467495.1 uncultured Candidatus Saccharibacteria bacterium
TTAAAACTTCCGGTTTAACAAAACTCCAGCCACCCAAAGCTTTGCGCATATAATAACGGAGCATTATTTCGGTAACTTTATAATCAGCAATGACTCCATCTTTCATTGGCCGATAAGCAACGATGGCATCAGGAGTTCGACCTATCATAGCCTTAGCATCACTACCGACCGCCAGAATTTTATTGTTATCAATTCCTATGGCCACTACCGAAGGTTCGTTGAGAACTACCCCTTTGCCGGGTACAAAAACCAGAGTGTTAGTCGTGCCCAAATCAATACCGAGCTTTTTAGTAAAAAAGGCCATAGCTAAATACTACAAGACGAGTAGAAAATGACAATCTTGAGCTTTACACAAATCTCTGCCACAATCTTGGTATGTTTATCGTCAGTTGCCTACCATTCTCTAAGGGCTGGAATAAGGGCATTTTGTCCTACTTTTCACCTGAATATCTAGAGCCGGGTTCTCTTTTAAAAATAAGTATCAGAAACAAAAAAGTATCGGCTTTGGTTTTGGAAAGCCGAGACGCCAGAGAAGCTAAATCGGAAATAAGGTCGGCAAATTTTCAGATAAAAAAGGTTTCCTCTGTCGTAGCCAAGCCTTTTTTGCAAAGAGAATTTTTAGAAACTATTAAAGAATGCTCTCAATATTTTGCTACAACTGAAGGCGGAGTGCTTTCTCATCTTATTCCATCCCTGATTTTGAATAATCCGAATTTGCTTCAACTGCCAAGGGCAGCCCTTTGGGATATTTCAAAAAATACTTTTGGAAAAGAAAGTGAAGAAGACACTAACAAAAAAATAAAAAATCAAACAGCAATTTTACAGACAGGAGATGAAGAGAGGTTTGTTTATTATCGTTCTATTATAAGAGAATCTTTCGCTAAGAAAAAATCGGTATTTTTATGTTTGCCTCAAAATGAAGAAGTTCGAGAAGCCAAAGAGCAACTGGAACGCGGCATCGAATCATTTGTTTTTGCATTTCATAAAGACATGAGTCAGAAGAGTCTGAAACAAAATTGGAAAGAAGCTTGTCTTTCAAGACATCCGGTACTTATAATCGCTACTGCCAAATGGTTATTTTTGCCGCGAGACGATTTTGATACCATCATCATAGATAAGGAAAATGGCAATGGCTGGAGGACTCTTTCTAGACCTTTTATAGATTTAAGATTTTTTGCGGAGGCTTTAGCTCGATATAAAAATATTCGAGCCATTTTGGGAGATTCATTTTTGAGAATAGAAACTTCATATAGATGCAAGTGGGGAGAAATTGAGGAGTTCGAAAGAGTCAAATGGAGACTACCGCCAGAAATTGAAATTTCTGTAGTGGATTTAAGAGAAACTACAAAAAAAGAAAAAGAATTCAAAGCTGTTTCGCCTGAGATGCTGGATCTTATTAAGGGAGTGGCCAGGAAAAAATCTAATGTGTTTATTTTTGCCTCCAGGAAAGGTCTGGCCTCGGCGACTATTTGTCGCGATTGCGGTGAAGTAGTCAGATGTTTTAACTGTTCTTCAGTTATGGTTTTGTACAAAAAAGCTCGCCTCGACCGCGGGACTGGAGTTCAAAGTATTTTTAGATGTCATCAATGTGGAGAGGAAAGAAATGCGGCAGAGCTTTGTCAGAACTGCAAAAGTTGGCGATTGGAAGCTTTTGGTTCTGGCATCGACAGAATCGCCCAAGAAATAAATGAGGAAATAAAAAAAGGTTTGGATATTAAACTTTTTGAAATAAGTAAAGACACTATCTCTACCAGTGTCAAAGCCCAAAAAATAATACAAAGTTTTTATGAAAA
>CAYXQM010000050.1:1893-4855 GCA_964467495.1 uncultured Candidatus Saccharibacteria bacterium
TTGTTGTGATAAATTTAGGGTATAAAATAATAAAGAATAAAAGGATGAGAAAGATAATACAAAAAGATGACCCGATTCTGAGACAGAAGACGGAGGAAGTGCCAGTTGGAGAAATTACTTCGCCTAAAATAAAGAGGGTAATAAAAGATATGAGAGAAGCTCTGGAATCACAGGAAGATGGAGTGGCTATTTCGGCTAATCAAATAGGAGTGCTCCTGAGAATTTTTGTCATTTCTCACAGAGTTTTTGATATGTTTTTAACCGGAGGTGATATCAGTGGCAAAACCAAAAAAGAAGCTAGGGACAAAATTTTTATAAACCCAGTTTTAGTAAAAGTTTCCAAAGAAAAGGAAGAAACGGAAGAAGGATGCCTTTCTGTTCGTTATCTTTATGGCAAAGTTAAGAGGTCAAAAAAAGCTACCGTCAGAGCTTACGATGAGAACGGTAATCTTTTTACTGAAGGTGGTTCCAGTTTAGTGGCTCAGATTTTCCAGCACGAAACCGAGCATTTAGATGGAAAACTTTTTACCGACAAAGCCAAAAACCTTGAGGAAATACTCCCAAATAATAATATCAGAAATGAATCAGGGAAATAATACCAGAGCGAACATGAAATTTGTATTTTTTGGAAGTTCAGAATTTAGCGTATACATTCTTGATGAGCTCAAGCTTCATAATCTTGTGCCAGATTTAATTATCACCACCCCCGATAAACCCAAAGGAAGAAAATTGATTTTGACTCCTACACCAGTTAAAGTATGGGGACAAAAAAACAATATCGAAGTCCTTGATCCTGCTTCTCTCAAAAACAATCCTGATCTTATCTCTAAACTAAAATCTAATAACTATGGGCTATTTTTGGTTGCTTCTTACGGAAAAATAATTCCTAAAGAAATTTTTGAAATTCCTAAACATAAAACTTTAAATATTCATCCTTCTTTGCTTCCCAAATACCGTGGAGCTTCTCCTATCCAGGCTCAAATTTTAAATGACGAAAAAGAGGTGGGAGCAACAATAATGGAAATCGTGGAAGAAATGGATGCAGGACCGATAGTGGCACAGAAAAAGGTAGGGAGTGAAATAATAGTCACAAGCAGAATAGAACTCGAAAAAACTTTAGCAGTAGGAGGTGCGCAACTTTTCGCTAAAATTTTGCCGGATTGGCTATCTGAGAAAATTGAGGCAAAAAAACAGGAAGAAAGCCAAGTTACTTTTTGCAAAAAAATAGAAAAAACAGATGGAGAAATAGATTTAAGCGGAGATGCTTACGAAAATTATTTAAAAATAAAAGCTTATGAAGGCTGGCCGGGAACTTTTTTCTTCAAAGATGGCAAGCGCATTAAAATCACTCAAGCTGAATTTAAAAATGGTGAATTAAAAATTTTGAAAATTATTCCGGAAGGAAAAAAGGAAATGTTATTTTCTTCCCCATCTTAACAAATTTTTTATTGAAGCGCCGCCTTTTCTGATTAGACGGAGGGCTCTTTTTCTTGTAGAAGTCAGTTCATAAACAATGTCGTCTTTAACTTTATCAATAGCCGCATAAAGATCATCTTTTTCAGATGAGGCATAATAATCATTGCCACGTGAATTGATATGAATTTCAGCCCTGAAAATATCTCCTGATCTATGATGACGGGTAGTTCTGCCCACTTCTACATTAGCCACAATGTCTTCCTCGTCTTTATAAAATTTATCCAGAGCGCTTATTTTTTTTGCTATATAATCCGATATGGCCGGAGTAAGAGTAATATTAGTTGTTTTTATATTAGTTTTCATTTATTTTATTATAACATATTAATCAAAAATATTTATCAGATAAGCGTCTATTTTCTTCTGTTCAACATCATAGAAACGTAAATTTTCATTATGAAGATAATTGGCCAGACTGGTGCCCACAAATCGCCAATGCCACGGTTCAAATTGATAATAACTGTTGCCTTCCGGATAAGAAAGAATGAAGCCGTATTTGTAAGCATTTTCCAAAAGCCACTGATAAGCTTTGCTATCACCAAATTTCTCAAAATTCGCTCCCAAGGCTTTAGTTGTAAAGTCAACGGTAGTACCGAGTTGATGTTCAGAATATCCTTGATCAGCTGAAAATTTATTAGCCCCGCTTCCATAACTTACCGTATAAGTATTTTTGAGAGAGCTTTGCTCACCAAAAGATCGATAGGCAGAAATAATTTGAATAGGAGTTTCATTTTTTTCAGCTGCTTTTATTATTTTTTCAAGGAAGGGTAAGGCTTTTGTATGAATTTGTTGAGATCGTTCTTTTTGTAAAAGATATTCTTTGGGAATACCAGAAAGCTCCGATGGAATATAATTTTCGTTCAAGAAATAAACCTTTGAATATTTTTGTAAAAGCTCTTCATCAGTTTTTGAAAGTTTATCCAAAACTCCGACCGTCTGAACAATTTCGCTTATCTGATTTTCAAAACTTTGATTCTTGCTCTGTTCCTTTTTTAAATTATGAGATAAAGCGATATTTTTATCTTCAAGTTCTAATATTGTCCCCTCTAATGTCGCCGTGTTCTGTATAATCTCTTGAGCTATTTGATAATAAAAATATCCCCCAGTAGAAAAACCAGTAATAGCTAGAACTGCCACAATTGGAAAAATTTGTTTTTCATATTTGTGTTTTTCTGGGATCATAATTTTCTAAAATTTTATATACCGATAACATAAATCGCTATCATACCCACTATCCCAGCCAAAGAGAGATAAATTACAAACGGAACAAAAAGACCTTTAAGAATTTCTCCTTCTTTGTTTTTGATCCTAGCACCAGCTTCAGCGGTTAAGATGTCGGATAATCCTCCCATATTGCCAGCCGCTCCACCAACTACTCCAAGAGCCAAAATAACTGCAAAACTTAGGCCTAGACTTTCCCAGGCCAAAGCAAAAAAGTTTCCGAACATAATGATGGAAATGGTAGCACTACCAGTCAGAACACTATCGA
>CAYXQM010000051.1:0-4810 GCA_964467495.1 uncultured Candidatus Saccharibacteria bacterium
GAACAATCCACGCTTGCCTTTAAGGTTGTCAGCTAATGATTTCAATTCTCTGGCTTTGCTGGTTTGAGAAAGAGCCTGGCTATTGTTGTGCCTGATGGAATTATCAATCAAAGCATCCACCGCTTCCTGCAGAATTCTTTTCTCGTTCCTTAAAATGACATCCGGAGCGCTGATTTCTTTTAGTTTTTTTAGTCTGTTGTTTCGGTTAATAACTCTTCTGTAAAGGTCATTAACGTCAGACGTGGCGTATCTACCCCCATCAAGAGGCACCATTGGTCGCATTGAAGGCGGGATAATAGGAATTCTAGTCAGAAACATCCATTCTGGCCTAGTGTTTGATCTTATCATTGATTGAACTAACGATAATCGCTTGGCGATTTTTATTGATTCAACGGATTTGGATTTTTCAAGCTCCTCCTTAATCTTTGTCTCCAATTTTGCAAGGTCTATAGTTTTGAAGATATTGTAAATGGCTTCGGCCCCTATTTCCGCTTCAAAGAAAGTTCCGTATTTCATTGAATACTTATGATAAGCTACTTCGTCCACAACTTTACCTTCAGCGATACCCTCTATTTCTTTCTTGGTGCCTAAAAGTTTTTCTTTCAGTTCAGTTTTACTATTCTCATCCTTTAGATTTTTGATTTTTGATTTATATTCTATGTCTAAATCCCGCAAGATGGCTTGCTTTTCCTCATTTGATACTTTGGTAATGATATAACCGGCGAAATAGATAACTTTTTCAACATCAGGAGCAGTAGTGCCGAGCAGGAGGGCGATTCGGGAAGGCATGCTTTTAAGAAACCAGATATGAGATACTGGCGCTGACAAATCAACGTGACCCATTCTTTCCCTTCTAACTATGGAACGAGTTATTTCCACACCACATTTTTCACAAACAATTCCTTTGTATCTGATGCCTTTGTATTTACCACAATAACATTCAAAATCTCTATCGGGGCCAAAAATCTTTTCATCGAAAAGACCGTGCCGCTCGCTTCTCTGAGTGCGGTAATTTATTGTTTCCGGTTTGGTGACTTCCCCGTATGACCAACTTTTGATATCTTCCGGTGAAGCCAAGGAAAGTCTCATTAAATCAAAATCTGGAGTGCTTGGATTTTTGTGTTGCATATTAATTCTCATTAGTTGGTTCTAATTTTTCACCTTCTTTCAAGAGTTCGACGTTTAAGGAAAGTCCTCTCAAGTTGTTTACCAGAACATTAAAGGCGGCCGGTAAGTTTTCCCCTTGGATTTTTTCTCCTTTGACGATGGCATCAAAAGCTGCGCTTCTGCCGACAATGTCATCCGATTTTATAGTGAGCATTTCCCGTAAAGTGTAAGCTACCCCGTGTCCCAAGAGAGCCCAGACTTCCATTTCTCCGAATCGTTGGCCTCCACCTTGAGCTTTTCCGCCGAGCGGCTGTTGGGTAATTAAAGAATATGGCCCAATAGAACGCATATGTATTTTATCTTCCACCATATGGTCAAGCTTCAAAATATATTTGTAGCCGACAGCTGTCTCCTGTTTGAAGGGCTCGCCAGTTCTACCGTCGTAAAGTTGCATCTTGCCGTTTTCATTCCAACCGGCTTTTTTCAATTCTTCCTTTATTTCTTCAGTGGTGGCTCCGGCGAAAGGAGGCACGATGGCCTGATAGCCGAGAGTCTTAGCCGCTAAACCAAGATGAAGCTCCAATATTTGTCCCAAGTTCACTCTTGAAGGCACACCCAAAGGGGTTAAAATGATATCCACCGGAGTGCCGTCTGCCGTGTATGGCATATCTTCCACTGGCAATATTTTTGAAATTACTCCCTTGTTTCCGTGACGTCCGGCCAACTTGTCTCCCACCGAGACATTACGTATTTGGGCGATTTCTATGTGAACTCTTTTTATGATTCCGGATTCAAGTTTATCACCACCTTCTCTTGAAAAGACCTTCACGTTTATTATCCGACCGCGCTTACCTCCCTCCACTCTCTTAGAAGTATCTTTAATATCTCTGGCTTTTTCTCCAAAGAGAGAACGCAATAATCTTTCTTCCGGAGTAAGCTGACTCTCTCCTTTAGGGGTAATTTTACCGACTAAAATATCTCCGGGATTAACTTCAGCACCGATGCGCACAATACCATCCTCAGCCAAATTTTTTAATTTGTTTTCTCCAACATTTGGAATGTCGCAGGTGGTTACTTCTGGTCCCAATTTGGTGTCACGAACGTTGACCACTACTTCGTCTATATGAATGGTTGTAAATTTATTTTCTTTTATTAGTTTTTCTGAAAGGATGATGGCGTCTTCATAATTTGCTCCGGACCAAGACAAGAAAGCTGCCATAACATTTTGTCCAAGAGCCATTTCTCCTTGGACGCTTGTCAGAGTGTCAGCTAAAACATCTCCTTTTTTGACATGATCTCCAATATCAACTATTGGTCTTTGGTGAAAACAAGTGGAACTGTTGGTTTTAGCGAAATTTATAAGTTTGTAGGAAGTTCTGCCGCCTTTGCTGTTTTTGGTTTCAATGTTGGCGCCGTCAACTTTTGTGACCGTTCCGTCTTCCATCGCGACCACCAACCTCCCGGAATCTTTCATAGCCGGACCTTCTGTGCCTGTGGCTACGTAGGGTGCTTCTGGCTGAACGCAAGGAGTGGCTTGTTTCTGCATGTTTGATCCCATCAAAGCTCGGTTGGCGTCGTCGTGATTTAAGAAAGGTATCATTGAGGTGGCGATAGAAAAAGCTTGCTCTGTGGCAATATCCATATAATCAACATTTTTCTTGGTCACCAAACCCGGTTCCCCTTTTACTCGAGCTTCCACCATTTCTTCCGTTATATGACCTTTTTCGTCTACTGGAACGGCGGCATGGGCTATAGATACTTTCTCTTCTTCAAGGGCATTCAAATATTCAATTTCATCTGTGACAATACCGTTTTTAACTTTTACATAAGGAGTCTCAATCATTCCGAATTCATTGATACGGGCATAAAGAGCCAAGTGTAAAATCAACCCGATATTTGGACCTTCAGGGGTGTGGATAGGACAAAGTCGGCCATAGTGAGAAGGATGAACATCGCGAACTTCAAAACCGGCCCGGCTTCTGTTAAGACCTCCTGGGCCTAAAGCGGAAAGCTGTCGTAAGTGCTCAATTTCTGCCAGAGCATTTTCTTGCGACATAAATTGAGAAAGCTGGTTGGTAGTGAAAAATTCTTTTAGTCGGGCCTGTAGAGGCTTAGGCATTATAAATTGCACTGGCAGAGTAACATCAGCGTCCACAGTGGACATTCTATTTTGGATGTTCCTCTTGATTTGAGCCATGCCAACCCGGAATTTTTGCTGCATCATTTCACCGACATATCTAACCCTTCTACTACCAAGATGGTCTATATCATCTTCGGTTGAACCAGGAGTGGAGCTCAAGGATATAATATGATTTACCACTAATTGAATATCGGAAAGATCTAAAGTTCTTCTTTCCATCGCTTTACCTGTTGTTGGTAAACCAAAGCGCAAATTAAATCTAAATCGGCCAACTTTTTGCAAGTCGTATCTGTCGGAGCCAAATAATCCTTTGAAAAATTCTTTGGCGTTTTCGGCGGTAGCCAAATCTCCGTCACGCAGTCGTCTATAAATTTCCACGAAAGCGTCATCGGCGGTTTTAGCATGGTCTTTAGCCAAGGATTTTTCTATATATTCTTTGGCATTAGGGTTGCCTCGGAAGAGCTCGAAAATTTCCGAGTCAGTTTCGGCTCCGAAGGCTCTGAGTAAAGAAGTTACTGGGAATTTTCTTTTTCTATCAATGCGAACATAAATAGTTTTATCAATATCAGTTTCAATTTCTATCCAGGCACCGCGAGCTGGTATAATTTTAGCCCCAAAGAGAGCCTTGCCTTTGGCTTCAAGCATGGTGAAAAATACTCCAAATGAACGAGCTAATTGAGGCACAATGACTCTTTCCACTCCGCTGACAATGAAAGTTCCATGGGGAGTCATCATTGGAAACTCTGTCATAAAGAGCTCCTGTTCTTTAGAAACATTTAGGGTCTTGTTGGTCAGACGCACTTTGACTTTGAGGGGCGCCTCGTAAGAAAGTTTTTTCTCTTTAGCGTAATACTCATCGTATTTTGGCTTCTCCAATTCAAAACTCAAAAACTCAAATTTGAATTTTTTGTTTGTAAAGTCATTAATAACCGCAAACTCATCCAGCACTTCCTTAATGCCTTTTTCAATCAACCACTGGAAAGATTCTATCTGATCTTTGGCCAAATTTGGAATGGGGACTAGCGGTTTCCTAAACTTACTGAAATACTTTTTAGGCAGAGTTTTTGTTTTCATAATTTAAAAAATATCGCTCGAAAATAATACTTCTACTCACCAGTCCTCGTCTTGCTTCGCAGACTGCGGATGTTCGTTCCAGTATTATTTTCTCACTTAACAATTCTCCAGACACAAAAATAACACCCAAGCACTTGGGAACTTTCGCCTCCTTTTTAACTATATATTTTTTTGTGCGTCAAACCAGAGAATTTCCTTGTAAATAAACGTCTGTTTTCTATCTTCAAAAGATATAAACAGCTCTTTATTGACAACCGCAACTCAATCACTCAATAAGTAAACACTAGTATATACCCGTATATAAATCTGTCAAGCCCCAGATTTCCACCTGTGGATAACATCTCAACGACCTTCTTCGTTGAGCTGTTCGTAGTAGACACCTGCCCCAGTCTTGCCTACTTGTTTAATTTCTCCTTTTTGCTCCAGTTCTTCTAAATATCTTGTGGCTGTGGCGTCCGACACTCCTAACGCTTTTTCCACCTCTTCATT
>CAYXQM010000052.1:0-4584 GCA_964467495.1 uncultured Candidatus Saccharibacteria bacterium
AAAAAAGAATTAGAGGGTTCCAAAGAAGCATTAAAAATCCGGCGATAAACAGCCATCGTAAAGCGTCGGCTGGCCGGCCTAAAAATCTAGCCAAGATGGCGATAAGAGCCATAATACAAGCTCGAATTACTGTTGCTCCCAAACCAACCATTATGGCAAAAAGAACAATACAGATGGCAGAGATTATAAATCCCAAATTTCTTTTTCCCAAAAAGGATGTAGCGTAAAAAATACCGACGGCGATGATAGTTATGTTGTATCCGGAAAGAACGACAATGTGAATCAGCCCCACTTTCCTAAAATCATCTAACAAGTCTTGTCCCAAAGATTGTTTGGCACCAAAAATAAGTCCCCCGAGTAAAGAAGAATTTGGTTCTGGGACAACCGCCGAAATATTTTTAATAAAAATATTTTTTAGAGAATAAAGAAAACTTACTACCTTACTGCCTTCCCCTTCTCCCAACTTTTCAATAGCGGGGCGATAAATAATAAAATGAATTTTGTCTTTAGAAAGATATGAAATATAATCAAATTCTGTTCCGTTATCACCATCAAAATTTTTTGGTAATTCTAATTTACCGGAAACCGATATTTTATCCCCATACTCAAGTTCGGGGAAGCGCTCTGCTACTAGCAACACGAGACTTTTTGAAAAGTTCGGCCTTATCGTGTAACGCGCTGAAGTGTCTCTTATGTCTGGTTCTTCAGAGACAACAGCTTCAAAAGAAATTTTTTGTCCTACCGATTGTAAAAGAATTTGGTCGGGAGAAATATCTACAAAAGTCATTCTCAAAACTCCAAAACAAAAAGCAACACCCACCACAAGAATAATTTTTCCAAAGGAAACCTTTTCTCTCAGAAAATACAGAAACAAAATCAAAGAAAGCAGGAAAATCAAAATTCCAGCGTACCATCCCAAATCGAATATTTCTTCAAAAGCAATCCCTAGTACAAATGAAACGACAAATGAGTAAAGCATTAATGAAACGCTTTATAACCTGACTTTAAACCTTTATATAGAGCCACATTTTCTCCATCAGCAAAACTAGTAGCAATTTCATCACATCTTTCATTCAATTCGTGGCCAGAATGACCTAAAACTTTTTTCCATTCCACCTTTCTTTTCTGTGTTTCTATAAAAAGTTTTTCCCACAAATCTTTGTTCAGAACCTCCTTTTTATTTTTAGTCCGCCAATTATTTTTTTGCCATCCAAAAATCCATTTAGTAATGCCGTTCAAAAGATATGTTGAATCAGTGTGAATCTCTAACTCCAGAGTTAACTCTTGAATTAACTCTAGAGCTTTTATGGCTGCCATCATTTCCATTCTGTTATTAGTCGTATTTTCTTCCCTTCCTCCTATTTCTTTAACTTTTTCTCCATCAATAATTATTGCGCCAAAACCACCGGGCCCTGGATTACCTTTTGACGATCCGTCTGTATAAATAATTATCATGAAGTAATTTTAGCATAAATTTTTGTGGCTCTTGCTAACTTCTTAAGTTCATGCATAATAATTTTTGGAGGTTTAATCCAAGATGCAGAAGCTAGTGCTGGCTATGTTCATAATCTGCTGGGTTCTATCCGTCGGATTTCAAGCGTTTGGACTCAGAAACCAGAAACTGGCGACAGAAGCCTGGTATGAAGTAGATGGGAGCAAAGAGTATGCTTACTATCTGCTTCAGGAGGCTTTCGCCCGCCTATCCATCGGGATTATCTTATTGGCTGTTAGCAGTTCTCTCTTCCTTTTGTATACCCTGCTGTTCGGTTTCCAACCAGTTGAATAAAACAACCAATAAAACAACTAAGCCCTCGTACCGCTCGTCGGTACGAGGCATTCTGTTTTATTTAAAGAAATCAACAATACGTAAACGGATTTCGGAAGAGCCGTTGAAGAAAGATTTTTCAATATTAGCTACTAAATTGGTTTTGATGCCTTCCTTGAGGGCATCACCGTATTTATCCGGAGAAGTAAAAAAGGAAATACCCTTTACTTTACTCGAGCCATCTACAAAATTAATGGAAAGATGCTCTTTGGCTTTACCAAACCTGTTTATTTTTTCCGGTATGACATCTCTAAAAATAAAAACTGGTTTTTCATTGCCGATACCAAAAGGAGAAAGTTTTAAGATTTTTGAGACTGATTCTTCGCTTATATCTTTTAAAGAAAGTTCGGCATCAACCAAAATTTCTGGTGCTTCTCTGATGGTGTGTAAGCTGGCTTCAATCAAAGTTTCTTCTAAAATATGAATTTTTTCATGGTCTACAGAAAAACCGCCAGAAAATTTATGACCGCCAAATTCGATAAAAATATCTTTAGCTCTTTCCATTAGGGCAACCAAATCAGTAGTCCCGTCTGATCTGCAAGACCCCTTTATTAATTCTCCGCCTTCCCTACCCCACAAAAATACCGGCCGATTATATTCTTCGGCGATTGAATTAGCGGCTAATCCCAAAAGGGCTGGGCGCCAATCTGGATTACCTAAGACAATGATAATTTTTTCTCCGGACTCAAATTTTTCTTTTACTTTTTTCTTGGCTTCTTTAACAATACTGGCAACGACTCCTTTTCTTTCGTTATTTATGTTAGTCAAATGTTTTACCCAGCCGTCAGCCTCAGCTTCATCTTTTGCCGTTAAAAGACCGAAGGCGTCATCGGGGTGGCCCATTCGAGAAGCGGCGTTTATGCGGGGGGCAATCAGAAAACCAATATCATCCTCGTTCATGTTGGCTTTGTTTATTCTTAAAGTAGAAAAAAGCTTTTGAAGTCCTGGTCGTCGACTCTTGCGCAAAACGGTTAAACCAAAGTGAGCCAAGGCTCGGTTTTCTCCGGTGAGCGGAACCATATCAGAAAGGGTGGCGATGCCAACTAAATCCAGAAGCCACTTCTCTTGCCCTTCTTTAACCAAATCTCTTTTGGTTTTTAAAATAGCTTCAATTAATTTCCAAATTACCCCTGAACCGCAAAGTATTTTTTCTGGGTATTTTGAACTTTTTAATTTTGGATTAACGATGGCCAAAGCTTTTGGTAATTTTTCTCCAGGTTCGTGGTGGTCCGTGATTACTACTTCCATTCCGGCTTTGTTCGCCTTCTCTATGTATTCATTATCCCTAATACCGCAGTCAATTGTTATCAAAAGTTTGATTTCTTTTTCTGCCAACTCCTCTATCCCCTCTTTGCTCAAGCCGTATCCTTCAGTATGTCTGTTTGGAATGTAATTTATAAAATTTTCAAAACCAATCAGCTTAAAAAAGTCATGTAGAAGCACTCCGCCAGGTATACCATCGGCATCATAATCGCTCCAAATACCAATTTTCTCATTTTTTTCTATGGCGGCCAGGATTCTTTTTACCGCTTTATCCATATCAGGCAAAAGAAAGGGGTCATGTAGATGTTTCCCAAAATCCGGATTAAGAAATTTTTCTTTTTCTTTCTCCGTCTTAACTCCTCTATTATGTAAAAGTTGTTCCGTCAAATTACCAGATGTTTTTGGCTTCACTCTGTATGTTTTAGACATAAGAGAGATGATACCATACATCACATCCAAGATTTCACTCTTCTTCTATCGGAATTAATAATTCTCCGTATTGCAAGACTTGTTTCCCGTCTTTTTGTATTAATTTAATCATTTCTGTCTCACCAATCATTTTGGCTCTCATTTTGTCAAACGCCTCTATGGTGACTTCTCCCTTATTTGCTAAATATATAGCTAGAGCATCAAGGTTCCAACTATGCCCCACCGAACCAATAATTAGAGATCTATCCAAAGAGTATTTTTTTACAAACTCCCTTAACCTTTCCAGCCCTTTTAATTGTTTTTCTGCTATTTCTTTTGGGTTTGGCCCTTTCAAATCCCCGATCACGCCCTGGTTATCAAGCCAACCCCTTAAAAATTTTTCATCATCGTCTCCGTTAAGCCTAAACATTTCCTGGGCGTAAGGTGTCCATCCCCCCTCTTTGGTAGTAAAATCTCCTACAAAAGAAAATTCTTTGATGAATATAGGGAAATCAATAACAATCTTCTTGTTTGGATTAGAAGTTATTTGATCCACCAAATAGTTTATTTTTTTTGAATAGCCCTCTATTTTTTCTAAATCTCCTGGCAATAAAACCAATATGTCATCTCGTTTATCCTTCGAAACGATATTTTGTATTTCATCGCCATATATTGTGGCCGTTGACCTTGTCCGTTCAATTTCTGAAATTCCACCTATAAACATAACGGTTCCATCTTCGGATTGCTCTAATAATTCAAGAATATCCTTAGCTCGTTGTCTTGCCAGCTCGACGCCTTTTTCGGAGATATCTTCAAAATCGGATGATCGTGAGTCACCTTCATCGGGTCTCATAGAATGTCTCGTTAAAAAATTGCCCTCTTGCATAAAATTATTCATTTATTTTAATAGTTTCCTTATTAGTGTCAATTTCTATAGAGTTACCATCCTTCAAAATTTGAGTTGCTATTTTGGTGCCGACTATGCACGGTATTTTTAATTCCCTTGAAATTATCGCTGCGTGACAGGTTAACCCCCCTTCGTCGGTGACGATTGCTATAGCCTTTTTCATATACGGAATATAGTGGGG
>CAYXQM010000053.1:0-4403 GCA_964467495.1 uncultured Candidatus Saccharibacteria bacterium
AATTCCGATTTTACGAGCAAATGATTGAGCTGGTTTTTACAGATAAATACAAAAAGTGGACCAAAAAGGATGAGATAATCCTCAAAAAAGATTTTTCTATTATAAACCATGATGATCCTATTAAAGATTATATAAAGCCGTTATTTTAATTTTATGATTATATTTATAAATGGCTCAATAAATGCAGGTAAAAGCACCGTGGCCAAATTATTGGTTCAGAAACTACCTAATACTGCTATTGTTGAGATCGATACATTCCATGAAATGATTGAGTGGATGCCCATAGATAAGGCTGTGCCAATAAACCTTGAAAATGCATTATCCGTAATAAGGAATTTTGTTAAAAGAGGAATAAGCGTAATTGTCCCTTACCCTCTTTCTCAAAAAAATTATGATTTTATGATGTCAGGACTCAAAGATCTTGAAATTGACATTCATATTTTCACTTTAGCTCCAAAACTTGAAAAAGTCTTAGCTAATACTAATAGAGGAACAAGAAAATTAACTGACCAAGAAAAGGAAAGAGTAGAATACCATTATACTATCGGTATACCAAACCCAACCTTTGGAGAAATAGTAGATAATTCAGATCAAACTCCACAAGAAACGGCAGACTATATTTTATCTAAAATCCATGAACTACAATCTTGAACTTAACGGCAGACCATTTAAAGCCATAAAAGCCGGGACTAAAAAAGTGGAGGGGAGAACCCCGGTAGATTCTGAAGACAATATATACAAAAAAATGGTCAAAGATATTTCTTCTAAATTGGGATTTGATTGGCAATACGCTTTGCATGGCAGTGTTGAAGTTGCTTATCAGCAATATTATGATGTGACAGAAGAGGAAGTTGATGAGTGGGAGACAATTACCTTTATCCCGGTACCCAAGTGGTTAAAAATTAAGGAGAAGTAAAAAGTTCTTATTTTAAAAGGTAATTTGTTAGTTGCCGTTTAAAATCATCAAGGGTGGTGATGTTTTGGTTTAAAACCATTCGGTAAATTTCTTGGCCGGAGATTTTGATGTTGTTTTCTTGTCGATATTGTTTGAATAAAAGGATGGCTTCTCGCTGTTCTTTCGTCAAGGCCATTTTTGTTATATCTAAATTCTTCTTATCAAACTTTTCTTGTTCTTCGAAATCTACAAACCAGATATCTATTTTCCACCTCATCTCTGCATATCTGACTTTAAGCCCAATGTAATATCCATAAGGAAATTCAGGGTGGACATTACTATCGTTCCAGTCACCGATATAATAGCTATTAAATTTGGTGGAAGCGACAATTTGATTGAAGATACCCAGAATTTCCTTTTTGCTGAAAGCTTTATTTCTAAGGATGTGAATATCTATATCTCCATGCATCATCAATCTAGCGGCATAAGAACCGACAAATTTGATTTGACCGTATTGGCTTAAGATTTTAGGAAGTTTCGAAGATTTCAGCAATTCATCAGTCAATCGCTTTAATTTTTCGCTTTTTTCAATGAGAGAAGACATATCATCATTAAAATGATAGCATAAAATAATATGAGAAAGATATATCCCAAAAAATTGCAAAAAGGTGATGGAATAAGGATAATTGCTCCTTCCTGCTCAATCTCAATTATCTCGTCTGATAACAGAAAAATCGCAAATGACCATCTTACAGATCTTGGGCTGAAAATTACTTTTGGCAAACACGTTAATGAAATCGACGAGTTTCGTTCCTCGCCCATTAAATCGCGAATAAATGACTTACATGAAGCTTTTTTGGATTCAAATGTTAAAGCTGTCTTTGCTGTAATCGGAGGATTTAATTGTAATCAGCTCCTAAAATATATAGACTGGAATATAATAAAAAATAACCCCAAGATATTCATCGGTTATTCCGACACTACCGCTCTGCAGAATGCTATTTTCGCCAAAACCGGCTTAGTCACATATTCCGGCCCAGCTTGGTCCACTTTTGGCCAAAAACTCCATTTTGATTACACTTTGGACTATTTCAAAAAATGTCTGATGTCCGATAGTAAGTTTGAAATTAAGCCTTCTGAAAAATGGAGTGATGATTTATGGTATAAAAATCAGAATAAAAGAATTTTAATAAAAAATAAGGGCTGGTTGATAATAAATAAAGGAAAAGCTTCCGGCACAATACTCGGCGCCAACCTTTGCACTTTAAACTTACTTCAAGGAACAGAATATTTTCCGGATTTAAATAATTCAGTTTTATTTTTGGAAGATGACAGCGAATCAAAAGATGTACATTTTGACCGGGATTTACAATCTCTTATTCATCAGCCATCTTTTAAGGGTGTAAAAGGGATGGTAATCGGTAGATTTCAAAAGGCTAGTGAAATGCAAGATGCCAATTTGATTAAAATCATAAAAAGCAAAGCTGAACTAAAAAATATTCCGGTGATTGTCAATGTAGACTTTGGGCATACAAGTCCTATCATCACTTTCCCAATTGGCGGAGAAGTGATTATGGATACCAAAAAGAAGAGTATTGTGATAAAGAGACATTAAATTTAAATAATTTTAATGAACGAATGTACTTTTTGTAAAATTGTAAAAAAAGAAGTTCTCGCTCAAATCATATTTGAGAATGATTTGGTTTTAGCTTTTGCCCCATTACAACAAGTCGCAAAAGGTCATACCCTTGTTATTCCTAAACAACATTTTGAAAATATTTTTGATGTTGATGACTTAGTTCTACGAGAATTAATTTCTGTGTCAAAAAAATTAAGTAACAAACTTGTTTATGATAATACTGCGACAGGTGTAAACATACTTAATGCTTCAGGAAAAGATGCTCAGCAGTCTATCAATCATTTTCATTTCCATATAGTTCCTCGTTATCCCGATGATGGTTTAAATGTGTGGGTCAAACAGGGTTTGTAAAAAATGATTATGAAAAATATTGAACATATAGACAGAGCGTTAATTGTAAGAGGAAATAAAATCCTTCTATTCTCTAATTCGCGCGAATAAGAGAATGGTTTATAATTAGATCTTGGAATTAAACTAATGAAAACAGAAACAGTAAAAAATAAAGGCAAAATAATTGCTCATATCCATTTACCTTGCGTAAATTATGATCCGAGCAGCAACAATAAGGAAGAACTAATAACTCGTTTATCTGAGAAGATTGAAGATTCGGACAACGGCTATGCCGGTTTTAGCACCAAAAAAAACCTGAATGATTATTTACGAGAAGCCGTTTTTGATAAGACTAATAATAAATATCAGTATAATTTTATTTTAAATGAAGGAAAAATAATCGAAATTATAACAAAAGCTGTTAAAAAATGCTCTGAACATTTATTTGGAGGAATTACTGATATTTTTGTTTTTCCAACCTTTAATCAATTTGTTAGAGAAGAAATGTTTGGTGTAACTGGTTATACACCTTGGCAAAATACTATTTTAGTTTTTCTCAATCCAACTAACTTGCAATGGGAGAAAGCCTTAAGCGAAACTATTGGACATGAGTTTAATCACACTATATTTTTGAGGAATAAAAAATGTACGTCTCTTTTAGACTCGATGGTTTTTGAAGGTTTAGCCGAACATTTTCGTGAGCAGATTATTGGCGGCGATCAAGCGCCTTGGACAAAAGTTTTTAATCTGAATCAGGCAAAAGTTGTATTTTCTAAAATGAGATCGGCAAATTTATTATCATCAACTGACCCAAAAATTCGTCGCGGAATATTTTTTGGTAATAAGAAATATGTTCGCTGGACTGGATATACTATTGGCTATCATGTTGTTGGGTCCTTTTTAAGAAACGATCCAAACTCAAGTTGGCAGAAAATTATGATTAGACAACCAGCAGATATTCTTGATAAGTCCAGTTTTAACAAATAAAAAAACCCCGAACCGCTTGGGAAAGCTAAGTTTGGGGTTGTCTTGGTCGGTCCCACTTGGGGAGTGCTCTTCAGCCATCTTTGCTTTGGGCACTCTGGCCTGAAGAGTCGCTACTCTTCTCGTTTTTTGAAATATCCCACAAACATAAGAAAGAAAACAAAATCTATTTCCAATCCTCCCGTGATGTTCAATAATACTGCTCTCAACAAGTTTTAATTCTGGGAAGTTGCTCTGCAATTCATTCAGATAGTATGACTTTTCTATTATTTTTAACTCCCTATCTATAAATAGTCCGTCTTCATCTCTTTTTATTGATTTTAAGTGAACAGATTTTTCTACAAGTTTTCGATTGGGAGCGTAAATAAGAAAATATCCTTTAGGTTTTAAAACACATTTCACATTGTTTTTGAGTATCTTTCTTTCTTTTGTTGTGAGAGATCCAGACACAAGAATATCAAGAACAGCATCAAAATAATTTTTTGGAAATGGTAGTTTTTTTGAAATATCAGCTAATTTCAGAGTGATAGAACCTTTGGATTTATGGAGGATTAT
>CAYXQM010000054.1:0-4399 GCA_964467495.1 uncultured Candidatus Saccharibacteria bacterium
CATTCTTACCGGAACCTCCTATTCCTAGGACTTTTATTCGAGCAAAGGCTTCTACTTCTGGTTTTATTTGAGGCATATTATTGAATGTAAAATTTAAATATAAGGACGTAAAATAATGGAATATCCAAATACTACCAAAGATGCTTTATAAATACAAAGGTTGCAAAAAAACCAAAATATGTTCTAAAAATTAAGGCAAAAAATGCTTAAGGGCATTGCCGACTTTTTTGATTATATTGCCACTTTGTTTTCTAAGACCTAATCGCTCTTCTTCGTCGGGAAGATTGCCCATGATACAAAGTCCGTAAGCTACTGACCAAGAAGAATCTTTTATTTGAAATTTACCCGTCTTGCCGTCGGGCAAGCCCTCACCAATGTTCAAGGAAGCAATTCGAGAAGGTAGGCGAAGATAACTTCGAGCCAAATCTTCAATCAAGTTAATGGAAGAAGAACCGCCGGTGATTATTATACCTGCCGGCAAAAGTCCGGATTTGCCAATTTTTTTAAGGTGCACTTCTATTAATTCAAAAATATCTCCTAATCTGGCAGAGATGATGTCTTCCAGTTTTTTTCTTGAATAACTGGTAGCGGTTACTCCACCGAGCTTGATGGATTCTGCTTCTTCCAAAGAAATTTTTAGCCCCAAAGCGATATCGTTAGTAACATCACTACCACCGATAGGGAAGACTTCCAAAGATATGGGTATATTATTTTCAAAAACCACAATGGAGACTGTTTCTGCCCCGATATTGGCCAAAACGCAGCCGGCTATTTTTTGGCTTTTGGATAAGGTAACGAAGGAAGCGGCAATAGGCGAGGCCACTACGTCTATAATTTTTACTCCGGCTTCTTCTACCGCTTCCGCTAAATCATCCAAATGGGACTCAATGCAACTTACGAAAAGAGCTTTTACTTCAAGTTTGACTCCTTTCATTCCTAAGACCCTGCCAAAAACTAGCTTGCCGTCTATTTTCCAGTTGGTTGGTATGGAGTAAATAATTTTCCTGTTTTGTATTAAAGCGGGTGGGATAGATTCTTCTGCTCCAGCCAAAGCCTGCTCTACATCGGCCTCGGTAATTTCCTGATCCGCTCTGCCGATTATGGCTGACCCTTGAGAATTAATACCCGAAAGACCTACTCCTCCTATAGAAACGAAAGCTTTTTTAATTTTAATTCCGGAAGATTTTTCAGCTTGAGAGACAGCTGAACGAACACTTTTAACGACGTCGGCGGTATTTATTGTGTATCCGTGCCGCAAACCTTTTGATTCCGCTCTGCCAGTTCCCAAAACGGTCGGCAAGGAGGTTTCTTTACCAAGTTCGGAAACAACAACTCGCACTTCATAAGTGCCTATATCTATACCGACTGTAATGCGCGAGCTCATAGAGATGAAAAATTAAAAACGAAAAGTCTAAAGTTTAGGAAAAAAATTTCAAAAACTTCTTTTCCGCTCTTTGCATTTTAACACCATGAACAAAACCTTTCAAATGAAGGCATGCGTGGATAACTAAAAACAAAAGATATTTTTGGTAAGTCATCGAAAAATCCGGAGCTTTTTTCTTGGCCACTTCTTTACAAATCAAAATCTCACCATAATCTTTGGAGAGCGGAAACGAAAGCACATCTGTCGGCTCATTTTTTTTACGATAAGTTTTGTTTAGAGACTTGATTTTAGTCTTACTTATAAAAGCAAAAGAAAGCTCATATCGCTTTCCTAAAATGCTCTCTTTTATTTTTTCTATGTTCATTTAATCCAAAGTGCCGGGCATTTTACCCATTTTAATCAGATTGCGTACAGTTTGTCTCTTCTCAATTTTCTTTAAAGTTTTTTTCTTTTTAACGTATTCCGATGGTTTTCTGGTGCTGTATCTAATGCCTCGCAGGCGCGGCAAAACTCCCGAGCCCTGCACTCGTTTAGTAAACTTTCTTATCAGTCCGAGGTTATTATCTCTCTCGCCTTTTGTAACTTCTACATTAACTGCCATATAAAAAATATTCTATCATAGCTTTACATTTTATGCAAAACTCTTTTATTTCAATTTTTTAACATATTCCGCCAGTTCGGGGATGGAGACAATTTCTTGAGCGCGGGTGGCAGTATTGCGCACAATGACTGAATTTTCTAAGGCCTCTTTTTGCCCCATCAAAATAATATGAGAAGCGCCCGAATTTTCGGCAACGCCCATCTGAGCGCTTAACTTGTCTTTGGCAATTGCGTGACCGATGCTGACCTTGGCTTTTTGGAGTTCTTTTAGGACTAAGAAACTTCTGAGTTTAGCTTCCAAACCAAATTGGACTAGATAAAATTGAGGTTTATTTGTTTTGATTTTTATTCTTTTCAATTTGTTCTTTAGTCTGGCTGAAATGTCTAAGATACTGGCAGACAATTCTTTTTTGTAGCCAATCTTTTTTGTCAATCTGTTAAAACGAAGACTGGTGGCTAAAACTTCTTGCTTACTTGAGCGGTCATCCTCATCTCTTACAGAAAATATAATCTCCGAACCAATGTCCGGATCGCCAACCAAATGGTGGTCAATGACGTAAGGAATATCCATAATTTCTAAAAATTCCAAAGTTTCTTTGAAATACAAACGGCTCGGTTCGGACAAAAAGTCTATAGATTTTGGACATTCGGCAACCCAGGTTTGCCATGCCTCTTTTTGTTCTTTAAGGATGGCCAGAATATCTTTTTTGATTGCCTGATTAAGGTCGGCAGGGAAAACATTGTGATTTTTTCTAACAAAGAGATTCAGTTTTTTCTGAAACTCATTCATGGAATCTTTATCGCCAACTGAATTGATATGAACTTCCAGGTTTTTATAACCTATTTTATGAAGGATAGAAATAGCCGCCTGCAAAGAAAGACATTCGCAAACGCTTTTAGAAGAGCCCAAAGATACGATTGAACTTTCCAACCGAAGAGGTTTTTTTCTTTCTTTAGAACCAGGAAAAGGCCTTTGACAATAAAGCATCACCGGTTGGGGTAAGGCCATCATTTTTTCTCTAAAATACATATTCAAAAGAGCTGCTTTTTCTTCTGGAAACAATGAAGTGTCTATATCTCTAACTGATTCGATGTCTTGCTTGGTTACGGTAGGAGAAATAATCGGCTTAAAGCCATAAAATCTGGCGATTTCACCTGCTTCGTTGGTTTCTTTTATATTTTTATTTATTTCTGGTTTATTGCTCATCAGATTTGAAAAGGCCTGGCCAAAGATTAATTTTACTTAATGGAAGTAATCTGACGATTGGTCTACCGATAATGTTTTCTTTTGGTAGAGAACCCCAAATTCGGGAGTCTGAACTGCCGGCTCGGTTGTCTCCCATCACAAAATATTCATCATCTTTTAATTCTGCCAGAAAATTTTCATTCTTTTGGTATACAACGTAAGAGTCTTCTAATATAATTCCATCCGGATTATCAGCATTAGAAACAATAACTTTTCCGTTTTTTATCTCCACTTTTTCATTTGGAAAAGCTATGAGCCGTTTTATAAAAAACTTGGAAGGGTCTTTGGGATATCTAATGATGAGAACCGAGCCTCTTTCCGGTTCTTCAAATCTCTTGCTTAATTGGTCTACAATGAGATAATCGCCGTCCTTAAAAGTGGGGTCCATGGAAGAGCCACTAACTACATATGGTTGGGCAATAAATATACGAAAAGGCACTACAATAAGCAGAGCAATAAAGGCATATCTGACTAATTCCCAAAAAGAACTTTGCTTAGGAATTTGGTCTTCTTTATTGTTTTCTTCCATCTTTTCAGGCATTATATTACATATAGGGATTAAAACCAAATTTTTATGCAAAAAAACATTTATTGGGTTATAGGTTTAGGCAATCCGGGAGAAGAGTATAAGGAGAGTCGACATAACACTGGCAGAATGGCGGTGGATTATTTTAAATCCAAATCTCAAATATCAAATACCAAAAAAATACAAATCATTGAATCGGGGGAATTTATGAATAATTCTGGAAAAGCTGTTGCTAAAGTCATAAAAAATAAAAAACAGGCAGAGAATTTCATTGTGGTGCATGATGACATTGATTTACCTTTGGGAACTTTAAAAATTTCTTTTAACAAAGGCACCGGTGGGCACAGGGGACTGGATTCGGTGGTTAAAGCTTTAAAAACAAAAGAGTTCGTCCGAGTGCGTATCGGCATTTCTCCAACCACCCCATCTGGTAAAATTAAAAAGCCGCAAGGCGAGCAAAAAGTGCTTGATTTTATTTTAAAGAAATTCAAACCAGCCGAGATGATTGTCCTCAAAAAAGTTCTTAAGAAATCTTCTGAGGCCATTTCCACAATAGTTGAAGAGGGAAGAGAGAAAACAATGAATATGTTTAATTAATCTTCAATGTGACGGGGGAGCCAGTCCATGACTTTTTTTCTGTGTT
>CAYXQM010000055.1:0-4327 GCA_964467495.1 uncultured Candidatus Saccharibacteria bacterium
TTAACGCCCTATTGGATATGGGAGTCCAAGATATCTACGAAGTGCGCACCAAGAGCGGCAGGGTTATTCGCACCACTATTGAACATCCGTATCTTGCTAGGAAAAAAGAATTAAGAAGCATGAATCATGAATTATGGAAGAAAAATAAAACAGAAATTATCAGAGAAAAAATAAAAAATGCAGTAAAAAATGTAGCAAAATTGGCGGAAAATTATCTCACGAATAGCAACGCTACGACTGAAATTTACGAAAAACGTGAGATTTTAGGAGGTCAAACTAGTGAGATTAAACGTGAGATACAAGTTCGCGATGCCGAGAGGTGTCCCTATTGCAGTTCTAAAGATTTTGTTAAGAGGGGAGTCCGCAAAAATAAATATCAAACGGTCCAACTTTATCTTTGCCGAAACCACGAATGTGGTAAAACTTTCACCGCTAGTGATATTAAAGGCAAGCATTTCCCATTGCAGATGATTATTGAAGGTATGAGTTTATATAATCTTGGACTTACTTTGGAGCAGACTTGTAAAATATTGGGACAAAAGTTTGGGGTTTCTCCCGAACCCGCCACTCTTTCAAGTTGGATAAATGAATATAAAAAACTTTGTACTTTTGGCAGATTAAGAGAATATGCCATCAAAATGTTTAATCCAAAAAATATAATAGAAGTGGTAACTATGGCTCATCGACAACTTTATCGCTTCAGATATCATCGAGCTAAAATTGCCTTAATGCTTGAAGAATTCGGCAACCGCAATCTGCGGCCACTAAAGGAGTATTTAGACAATGTATCTTCAGAAACTCCACATCAGTATTTTCAAGACGGGGAAAGAATGAGCGAGATTAGAAGTAAGTTTGATAAAACCGATATGATAGTTAGAGGTAAATTTAATTATGCCAACAAATTAGCCGCTTTCTTGTTGAAAGCGGTTCGAGACAACAAAAAGAGGCATGAAGAATTGCAAAGATTTATGATTGCCAATGATTCTTGCACTGTAGCTACCGAAGTGCCGGTGTATATAAGGAGAGAGGATGTGGAGCATATGGAAAACATTCTAAAATTTAAAGTTACCGACGAGAATGGAGAGATAGAAATAAAGGGAAAAGGTAAAGTGTCTCTTACTGGCAAAGCCAAGACAAACTCGGCAGTGGGACGGTTGCTAACAGGCCATATTGATTTTATCCAAATTAGAAATGGCAGTGTTCATTTACTTGATTACAAGCCTAATGCGGCCAAAGAAAAACCAATTGAACAGCTCACTTGGTACGCTATGGCAATGTCGAGATTGACCGGCTTGAGATTGTTTGAATTCAAATGCGCTTGGTTTGATGAAAAAGATTATTTTGAGTTTTATCCTCTTCATGTGGTAAAAAAACTCCAACCATCTAAAAAGAAAAGAAGAATTTATTACAAGAGCGGAGAAATAGTAGAAGTGCCGAGAGAAAACGAGTTAGTAGTGGTCAGGAATAGAGGACCGGATTATCAAGATAGTAGTTAGCGATAAGTAGTAAGTAGTTAAGGGACGAAAAAAATGCAAAAAGAAAAAATACAAAAGAATAAAAAAAGAAATAGCAAAATAATAGCTTTTATTGATTATGCCAATATGAAAGCTTGGGCAAAAAGTTTGAATTATTTTGTTGATTTATCGATTTTGTATAAAGCTCTTTCTAATGTTGGAATTTCTCAGATTCGTCTTTACTATGGTACTGATGCTCGAAATGAAAAATCAAAATTGTTTCTTGATAAATTATCAAATATTGGCTATGGAGTTATAACAAAAACCGTTCAATATTTCAGGATTTCTCTATCTGACCTTTTGAACAAGCCCCATAATAAGCGTTGGGTGGAAGCTTTACCTAAAAAATTAAAGGAAAGTATGTTAAGTGAAGCTAAAAAACTTGATAACGCCGGCATCGGATTGTTTGAACCAAAAGCTAATTTTGATGTAGAGATTACACTGGACGCTTTACGTTATATTGATAATTTTGATCATGTGGTTCTTTTTTCCGGAGATGGCGATTTCGTGCCTCTACTTGAATATTTAAGGTTTTTGAGTAAAAAAACCACGATATTATCCGGTAAGAGATATTTATCTGGAGAATTAAGGCAAAAAGTCAATACTTTTGCTTACTTGGAACAATTGAACGATATTATTTCGTTTATTGGACCATATAATGCTTCTTATAAAAAGCCACAGCCCGCTCTTGTGGAGCGGGCCTGGAAAGAATGTATTTCCAGTATAGCAAGCTTGTTGGGGCTGTCAAATGGCAATGTGGACAATAAAGACAATTAAAAAAATGACATATTATCAAAAAAACAAATATTCAAAACCATTTACACCTAAAAAACCGGTCCGCAGTTTTCGTGATTTAGATGTTTATCAGAAATCAATGGAATGCGCGGTTATTATTGCCAAGAATGTAAAACCTAAACTCAAAACGCTTAAATATGATTATTTAGAAAATATGCTCAATTGCAGTATGTCAGTACCTCTATATATAGGAGAGGCTCACTCCACTAGATTTGCCGACTTCAAGGGCGGAGTGAGTTTGCTGGAAAGGGCTATGGCGGGATGCAATAAAATGGTGGTTTATTTGGAAGCCATAAAAGGACTTTATGGTTCAAAAATAGATGGAGAACTGATAGACGATATTATTGGTCGGTATATGGAAGGTAGAACAAAAATGTTCCATTTGGAGAAAAGTTGGATGAGGTTTAAGGAAAGTAATGTCACCGAAAGCAAAGTCAGTACCAACACTAATGATCCAAGGTACTAAAAACAAAATGATAGATAAAAAAGAACAAAAAAATATTAGGAAAAATAAACTCGGGATATTTATAGACGGGGCTAATATGTATTATGCTTCAAAACAAGCTGGTTGGAAATTAGATATTGGAAAAGTAAAAAAACTTTTTGGTTCAATTTTTGAAATAACAGTTTTTAATTACTATGCGGCTTTACCTGATAAAACAGATAAATCTTATTTAGAATCTTATAAATATCTAAATGTAATAGAAAAATTTGCCAAAGTGATAACCAAACCTCTTAAGTACATAAATGGAGATAAAAAGGGAAATGTTGATATAGAAATCACTCTTGATATTGTAAGAAACTTAAGCAATTTGGATGAAATAATGATTTTTACTGGAGATAGTGATTATTTTGAGCTTTGGAAGTATGTGTTTGTCGAAAAAGGCAAGAAAATTCGTTTTGCTAGTTTCAAAGGTAATTTGGCTTTTGAGTTAAAAAAGACAAAGTACTTAATACTTGAAAAGATCAGAGAGTTTATTGAATTAAACGAGAAAAAGAATACTCCCGACCTTTCGGCCGGGAGAACATCAGTGCTGGCTATTATAGACGATGATAGTTTATTGTCAAGTGGCGATGTGGATAAAAAGAAGAAATAGATAAAATGATAGGATTTTTATCAAAAAAGAATAATGAGGCTGAGTGGCTAAAAGTTTCCGAATTGGAAATCGGGATGGAAATTGCTGTGCCAAAGGGCAAAGTCTTTTCGCAATATTTTGAAGAGGGAGCCGCTTTGGATTGTCCTAATGACAATGTTCTTACTGAAGGAGAAGGTGAGGTCATGTGGGATGAAATAGTTTCTATAGAAAAAGTAGGCGAAGAAAAAGTTTATGATATTGAAGTGGAAGGCACTCACAACTTTGTGGCTGGCAAGAAAATGGGAGAAACTGCGTTTGGCGGTCTCTTTGCCCACAACACTTATGTTACCGGTAATATTGGCGCCGGTACTTCAACTCCTTACGCTGCTTTGTCAGCAGCGGTTGGTACTTCCGGGACAGCTATTGCTGCTGATGCTCTCACTGGTTTTACCGGAACTCTCCTTGATTTGAAAGTAGCTTCAACTACCAAGTTCTCCGTATCAGGAACAGGTTTTGCCACTACCACTGTCTCTGGATTAAACATCTCAGGTCAAGCCACCTCAACCTCCAATGTAGGATTCAACATTACAACTGGGTGTTTCGCTATCAATGGTACTTGCGTAGGTGGTGGAACAGGAAGTGGTTTAACTTCCTATGATGCTTGGACACATCCAGATGCCAACACTTCAGCCACTACCACTTTACGTATGTCCTTCCTGCAAGCTTCCTCCACTTTACTCTCCGCCAATCAAGCCTGGTTCGGAGGAATAGGGACTACTACTATTACTAATGCTGGATGGTTAGGCGTTGGTACTTCTACTCCTTGGGGTCAACTATCAGTTAACTCCGAAGCTGGTTACCCTGCGTTTGTGGTTGGTTCATCTACCAAAACTTCCTTCATTATTGACAAAAATGGCAACGTTGGTATTGGGACAGTGAATC
>CAYXQM010000056.1:0-4326 GCA_964467495.1 uncultured Candidatus Saccharibacteria bacterium
ATATTTCAAATTTGCTCAAGTTGATAATGGCTTAATGTTTGGCTCAAGTTTCTTCCCAATGGATAACATCGTACCGGCCGAAGGATATATAAACAATCATAATTATTACTTCGGTATTCACTGGCAAGCTAAAGTTACTGTGTCTGCGGAAGGTGATTACCAATATTATCTGACGTCAGATGATGACTCATGGATTTATGTAGACAGAGAACTTATTGCTCAAAATCCTGGTGTTCATCCTGCCAACGTTCAGTTTGGGGGGAACATCCACATGACTGGAAGTCATATCGTAGATGTCTTTTTTGCAGAGAGACACGATGTTCAATCTAATCTTAACTTTGAAATAAGAGGCGAAGGGGTTGTAATAGAACCTTATGCTGAAGAATGCGAAACTTCAAACACTCCTCCAATTATTACTTTAATTGGTGACAATCCTATCGAAATAATTTTAGGTAATCCGTTTACTGATCCGGGAGCTACTGCCGATGACTTAGAAGACGGAGATTTAACTTCTGTCATTGTTATTGGTGGAGATACTGTCGACCCTGACACTCTGGGCACTTACACTATCACTTATTACGTGGAAGATTCCGGAGGCCTTTCCGATAGCACTACCAGAGATGTTATCGTAAAAACAGAAGGTGGTGGCGACGAAGATTACGTTGACTTGGTGGCTTCAAAAACTTCCAGCGTTTCAAGTGTTAAAACTGATACCGAATTTAATTACACCATCACAGTAAAAAACATAGGCAATATGACTGCCAGCGGTGTTGAAGTATCAGATATTCTAAATTCTAATCTAACTTTTGTTTTGGCTAGTGCTGACAAGGGGACATATGATGAAAGTATCCACACTTGGGTAATAGGGGATCTTGCCGTGGATGAAGAAGTTACTCTCACTCTTACTGTCAAAGCAATCTCTGAAGGTAACGTTCCAAACACTGCTACTGCCGATTCAGACCAAAATGATAATAACGGAAGTGACAATACTTCTACCGTTAATGTAAATGTTGATAACGAAGATACTCCTCCTCCTGTTACTCCTCCAGGTGGTGGTGGCGGAGGTGGCATAGGTGGCCACAGACATCCGATTGGAGAAATTCTCGGAGCCACTACTTGCTCATATCTTGAAGACTATCTAAAAATTGATTGGGAAAATGATCCAGTTGAAGTTTTGAAACTACAATCTTTCTTGAATAATTTTGAAGGAGAAAATCTTTCTCTCACCGGCATCTACAATCAGGAAACTTTTGATGCTGTAGTAAGATTTCAGACAAAATACAGCGGAGACGTTCTTAACCCTTGGGGAGAAAATGTAACTACCGGCTTCACTTACATTCTTACCAAAAAGAAAGTAAACGAAATTTACTGCAACACCATCTACTCTCTTAGTACCAACGACCAAAACGAAATAGACACTTTCAAAAATTCCTCAACTGGTGGTCAAAGTGGTGTTATTGGTGGTGTAGGATATTTACAGGGTTCAAATGTTGGAGCTGAGATTTTGGGTAGCGCAACAATAAACGTGGGTGACAACGTGGTAGAGTTGGAAGACAATTCTAAAGCTACTTCATCCTCAATAGTTAGAAATGCCGCTATCTCTCTCTTTGCTTTACCTCAAAAATTATTGAATGGTAACGGTAAATATGCTCTGTTATTCTTGATTTTACTGGTAGTTCTTATCTCTGTAATCAAATGGTTGACTGGCGGTAAAGAAGATGATGATTTCCCAGCTGATACTATAATCGCCTCTGCAGGAAAAGAAGAAAAAGAAGAAGAATCTCCAATTATAAACCTACCTCCAGTTGCTGGCCCCAGCGAAGAAAAAGAAATCAAAAAAGGAAGTATAGCTGATGTCTTGCCTCCTGATGAAGAGATAATTATAGAAGGGGAAGAGGAAGAAATAGACGAAGAAAATTTGAGCTAAGAAATTTTTAGGTTGCCAAGGGCGGGGGAGTTGAAGGAAGAAACAGACGGAATATTTTTACCCGCATTGGTTTCAATATAAGCGGCCATAGCTATCATGGTGGCATTGTCGGTGGTAAGTTCTTGCTCTGGGATGAAAAGGGAAATGCCAAGTTCTCTAGAAAGTTTTTCAAAATTTTTACGTAACTCTTTGTTGGCGATAACTCCTCCGCCGACAATTAAACTTTTAACACCATTTTCTTCAATGGCTTTTTTGGTTTTGGTTATTAAAACTTCCACTACCGCATCTTCAAATTCCCGCGCTACTGCTAGTTTGATTTCTCCTGAAAAATTCTTTGAGCTGCCCATTTGAGAAATATCGCTTCCGCTCACTTGTCCTCGCTGCTGCGCGCTGCGGATGTTCGCTCCAATGATATTTCTTAAGTAGTACAATACTGCGGTTTTTAAGCCCGAGAAAGAAAAATTTAAATCTCCTGAATTTATCATCGGCCTCGGAAGTTTTACGTTCACTTTGTCATTTCTGACTTGTCTCGCTTTTTCTGCTAGTGCAGAAATGGCGGGTCCGCCAGGGTAAGGCAAGCCGAGCATTCTGGCGACCTTATCAAAAGCTTCGCCCACCGCATCGTCTTTGGTTTCGCCTATTATCTTTTTATCTTTCCAGCTTTTAAACAAAACTAATTCGGTATGTCCACCACTTATGAGCAACGCTATTGCTGGGAACTCTATTTTTTTGCTGCTTAACAAAACCGAAGCCACGTGTCCGAGCATATGATTAGTTGGAATCACAGCTTTTCCCCAGCTTTTCCCCAATTCTTTGGCAAAATTTATACCAGTCCAAAGGGCTGGTTCTAACCCTGGTCCCACTGTAACCGCGATAGCATCAATTTTGTCTTCAGAAATTTTGGCCTTATCAAGAGCATGTTTGTAGACCACGGGCAAATTTTTAATATGTTCCCGTTTGGCTAAATTTGGTACCACTCCTCCAAACTCTTCATGCATCTTCACTTGGCTATGCAAGGCACTCCCAAGTATTTCAAAACGGAGATTATTTAAATCTCCTTCCGCTTTTACAATACTGACCGCTGTCTCGTCACAACTAGTTTCAATGCCTAAAATTATCATGGCTTATTTATACCATATTAAAAATTGAAATATAAAAAGTAATGGCGCCGCGAACTTCGTCTCGCAGCGCCACATGACCCCCTACTCACTTCGGAATTCTTCCTTCTCCTCGATGTCATTTCTAATCCCACTTCCGCCCGTGGCCGCGAAGGCAACGATAAGAACTAGGAGGGCGAATGCTCCTACACAAATCCACATCAATAAGGCCATATAACCGGTCGCTCCCATTTTCAATTATAATAAATCAAAATAAAAAAGTCAATTAAAAAATACGTTGAAAAATAAGGCTTAAAAACTTGTGACCCCACGCGGAATCGAACCGCGCTTCCTGCCTTGAAAAGGCAGTGTCCTAACCGATAGACGATGGGGCCTCCAGAAAATCATAACATTTTTTGATAAAAACGCCAAAAGTGGTAGATTTATATCTGATGGAAGGGTGCTCCGAATTGGTAAGGAACCGCTCTCGAAAAGCGGCGCCCGTAAGGGCATGTGGGTTCGAGTCCCACCCCTTCCGCAGATTGATTTTTAGTGAGGTGGTGATAGAGTTTGGGTACATCTTATTAATTAATTTATTTAAAACATATGGAAGGACCAGAAACTTATGACCCTAAAAAGAGATTTGCAGAATACTTAAAGGAAAAAGAGGGCAAACCTGTTGACTCGCGGGCAGTAGAAGCTGGAAAAAAAGAATTGGAGCAAGGGAGAAAAGGAGGTTTTGCTGTGTACGGCGACGAATTAGATAAAGAGACAAAAATGAAAGGATATCCTAAGGGAAGATTATCTGAAGAATCAGAAGAAGAGGAAGAGGAAAAGGAAAAAAAAGAGGAAACAACTGAACCTGAATCAGCTCTTACTCCAGAAGAAGCAGCTACTCAACTTTTTGGAATGACAGGTATTGCAGAAGAAGCAAGAAAATATTATCGAGAGGGAAATCTGAAACCAATGGAATTAAAAAGTTTGATTTCAGAATTAAAAGTAGCTAAAAAAATGATAGACCGTTTTCTAAAAGAAAGGGAGGAAGGACAAATTGAAATACCTAACGAAATAGGACTTGTAATTAAAAAAATGATAAATAAATATAATATTCGAGCAACTCTAAATAGCTTGCCAAGAGAAATAGAAAAATTAATAGAAAAATATACCGCAGCTTTAGGATCCACTGAAGATAAACAGAACGAATAGAAAATTGTCACATTTAACCACTAAGCCTCACTTTGCTTGGGCTGGTTTTTCTCTTTTTGCAAATCATTCCTCCAAATGGTAAGTTTTACGTGGTTG
>CAYXQM010000057.1:0-4253 GCA_964467495.1 uncultured Candidatus Saccharibacteria bacterium
TTATCACTGATACCAAAACAGATGATGAAGAAGATTCAAAAACAAAAAAACAAAAGGAACCTGAAATTTCCGATGAAGTAAGTGATTTAACAGCATCAGAAGGCAAAGACACTAAAATTATTGAAAATGCCCCAGTGACAAAAATAGTGGCCACCATTTTAAGGTATGCCATTGATGGCCGAGCTTCAGATATTCATATTGAACCAATCGTGTCCAATGTTCGGGTTCGTTTTCGTGTTGACGGAATCATGAATACTTCTTTGGTGCTTCCGGCTAGAGTGCATTCGGCAGTGGTGGCACGTATTAAAATTATGTCTAACATGCGTCTTGATGAAAGAAGAAAACCTCAAGATGGAAGATTTTCGGCAAAGTTTAATGATAGGAAAATAGACTTTAGGGTTTCTACTTTTCCGACTTTCTTTGGAGAGAAAGTAGTTATCCGAATTTTGGATCAAGAAAAAGGTATTCGTAAGATGAGTGAACTTGGTTTGAGTAAAGATAACATGGATAAAATAATGGCTGCCATAAAAAGACCTTATGGGTTGATATTAATATCAGGCCCTACCGGTAGCGGTAAATCCACTACTCTTTATTCCATGTTAAATGAGGTAGACAAAGACCACAAAAACGTTCTTTCTTTAGAAGACCCGATTGAATATAACATGGAGGGTATGAGCCAATCTCAAGTACAGCCAGAAATCGGTTATACGTTTGCCTCCGGTCTTCGTACTACTCTCCGCCAGGACCCGGATATCATAATGGTGGGCGAGATTCGTGATAAAGAGACCGCTCAACTAGCTATTCAGGCGGCTCTTACCGGGCACTTAGTATTTTCCACTCTCCACACCAATAACGCTATCGGGGCGATTCCTCGCCTCATTGATATGGGGGTAGATCCTTATTTGATTGCTCCAACTTTAATTATTACTATTGCTCAACGTCTGGCCAGATCGTTTTGCCCGGGGGCAGGTAAGCCTATCAAAGTGGAAGGTAGCATTCAGATGATGATAGATAAACAATTTGCAGACTTGCCGGAAATTTACAAAAAGAAGATTCCTTTTGGCAAAGAGGTTTATGAATTATCACCGGGTCCGAATTGTCCGAGTGGTATTATGGGTCGGGTGGCGGTGATGGAAGTGCTCGAGATTGATAAATCTTTGGAGCAAATAATTCTCAAAAATCCTACCGAACAAGAAATCTGGAAATATGCCAGAAGTAAAGGTATGCTTACCATGAAAGAAGACGCTATGATCAAGGCTTTCAATAGAACCATTCCCTTTGAAGAATTTAATATGTTATAGTCAGAGAGAAAGTATATCGCGACGCGGATGGCGGTTCGCACTCACATAGACATTTGTTTTGGAGATAGCTTCCGCCATCCACGTCACGACATACTTTTTTGTCTGTTTTAAAAATTAAAAATTTTAAATTAAAAATTCTTTAAAAAAATTTTTAGAATTTTTTTAAAAGTTATCCACACTTTTTTGAAAAAATCATTTACTTAAATTTTTTTTTGCGCGATAATTATATCAAGGTCGATCGTGTAAAATATTTCCATCAACTGGTGGACAAAAAATTTTTACACAAGCGCGCTTAAAAATAATCTCATCCTGATTGCGTCTGACGCGAAAAGGAAACTCACTTAAATGGCAAAAAAGAAAAAGAAAGCAACAAAGAAGAAAAGAGCATAGGCTTTTTTCCACTTTACAGAAATTCCGCTCTCGTGCGGAATTTTTGTTTAGGCAGGAAGAAGATATTTATGGTAAGATATCCGTATTATGTCATTTGTGGATAAGATCTTTGGCGACCAAAGTAAGCGTTATATAAAGGATATTTTGCCTTTAGTGGATAAAATAAATGGCTTTGAGGAAACTATTTCAAAGCTATCGAGCGAAGAGTTAAAAAATAAAACAGTTGAGTTTAAAGAAAAATTAAACCAAGGAAAAACACTAGATGATATTTTACCGGAAGCTTTTGCTTGTGTGCGCGAAGCGGCTAAAAGAACTTTGGGTGAAAGACATTTTGATGTCCAACTTTTGGGCGGTATCATGATGTATCGCGGAGGTATTGCCGAGATGCGCACTGGTGAAGGAAAAACTTTAGTAGCCACTCTTCCAGCTTATCTCAATGCTTTAACTAATGAAGGAGTACACGTGGTTACTGTTAACGATTATCTTTCAAGCCGCGATACTGCATGGATGGGACAGATTTATAATGCTTTAGGTGTGTCGGTAGCCGTCATTACTCATGAATCGTCTTTTATTTATGATCCGGCTCATACTGAAAAAGATAAGGAGAGAGATGAGAAGGGAAGCTTCCATATCGTTCATGAATTTTTAAAACCTTGTAGTCGAGTGGAAGCTTATGAAGCCAACATTACTTATGGGACTAACAGCGAATTCGGTTTTGACTATTTACGCGACAATCTTGAGTACGAATACCAAAAAGTGAGGCAAAAGCGCCATAATTTTGCCATTGTTGACGAAATAGACTCCATTTTAATTGATGAAGCCAGAACGCCGCTTATCATTTCTGCTCCGGCAGCGGATTCCGATGTTTTATATCAAAAATTCGCGGCTGTGGCAGAAAAACTTAAAAAAGAGGAGCATTACACTGTTGACGAAAAACTTCACGCTGTTCTTCTTACGGATGAAGGTATAAGCAAAGCTGAAGGAATTTTGGGTCTCCAAAATATTTATGCCGAGGGGGGAATAAAATTAGTGCATCATTTGGAAACTGCAATTAAAGCCAAAGCTCTCTATTATAAAGATAAAGATTATGTCGTCAAAGATAACGAAGTTATTATTGTTGATCCATACACCGGTCGGCTTCAGCCGGGACGTCGGTGGTCGGAAGGTCTACATCAAGCCATAGAAGCCAAAGAAAATGTTAGTGTTCAAAAAGAAAGCCGAACTTTCGCCTCCATCACTTACCAAAATTATTTCAGAATGTATAAAAAGTTGTCCGGTATGACTGGGACAGCGGCTACTTCTAGTGAAGAATTTTATAAAGTCTATGGTCTTAATACCGTGGTCATGCCGACCAATAAACCGTCGGGTAGGACCGACCAAAATGACCTTATTTTTCAAACTGAAAACGGAAAACTTTTGGCCATTGCAAGGAAAGTTAAAGAGCTCCAACAAAAAGGTCAGCCAGTGCTTATCGGAACCATTTCAATTGAAAAAAACGAACTGCTTAGTGAATATTTGCAAAGTGCCGGAGTAAAATTTGAAATGCTTAATGCCAAGAATCATGAGAGAGAAGGAGAAATTATTGCTCAGGCGGGTCGAGAAGCCTCAGTAACAGTGGCTACCAATATGGCTGGCCGTGGTGTTGACATTAAACTTGGTGGGGCGCCGTTTAACAAAGAAGCTTATGAAAAAATAAAAAGTATAGGCGGACTTTTTGTTCTGGGAACTGAGAGACATGATGCCAGACGTATAGATAATCAGTTGCGCGGCCGTTCCGGACGTCAGGGAGATCCCGGGGAAACTCAATTTTTTGTATCAATGGAAGATCATGTGATGAGAGTTTTTGCCGCTGATACCGTTAAAAATATGATGGGTAAAATGGGTATTGCCGAAGATGAAGCTATTGAAAATAAACTGATAACTCGCTCTCTGGAAAGCGCTCAGCAGAAAATAGAGGATATGAATTTTGATGCTCGTAAACACATTCTTGAGTATGATGATGTTTTGAATTTCCAGAGGAAAACTTTTTATGAGCGCAGGCAAGATATTTTAAAAAATGAAAAGGATCTAAATATAAAGGCGGCCAAACTCCAAGTCTATGATATGTATTGGGTGGAGCATTTAGAGATGATGGATTATTTACGAAGTTCTGTAAATCTTCGAGCTTATGGTCAGAGGGATCCATTAGTTGAATACAAAAAAGAAGGTTTGCGCTTGTTTAAAGAAATGGAAGAATCAATTGAAAAAACTATTGAAGAAAATTTAGAAAAACTTAAAGAAGTTCAAGCATCATCAGCTGTTCTTTCTGACGTCCAGAAGCAGGCAGAAAAAATTACCAGTGTTACCGATTCCTCAAACATCTCTGCTGTCCCTGCTGAATACAAAAACATCGGCCGTAATGACCCTTGCCCATGCGGTTCTGGTAAAAAATTCAAAAAATGTCACGGGGCGAATTAGTAAAATCTATAAGAATTTTGGCTAAAATAGGGCTATTATGGCTTCAGAAGAGGTAAAAAATAGGGTGAAGAAATTAAGGGAGGTTATAGAAAGACATAGCTATCT
>CAYXQM010000058.1:0-4206 GCA_964467495.1 uncultured Candidatus Saccharibacteria bacterium
TGCCTTCTCTCTTTTTTAAATCGTAGTCAAAATTTTTCGTAAAATCGTTTGCTTGGTAGTGATTGTATAAATTTTGCTTGTCTTCTTTTTTATCTTTGAAGTAGAGCCACAAACCTTTCAGTGCGTTTTGAAGCCCTTGCTTTTGAAAATTAAAAAGCGTCTTGTCTTTTGAAAACCGCGCAAAATCAAATCCCTGCCACTTTGCCGGCAAGCTTTCAAAAGAAATATCGTCTATGATGTTTTGGAGATATAACTTCATAAGATTCATCTATTGGACACTTCCACATTTTTCACACCTGACAGGCACTGGCCGCTTATTTGGATTGCGGCGAACAAACTCTCGTGCTTCTTCCGGGGATTCAAAGACCTCAACAGAGAAGACATATCCACAATTTTTGCATTTATATGTTTTACTTCTCATAAGTTATGTTATTTAAACTGCGATTCGACATTTTGAATGAATTCATCCCATAAAATATCCGCCCATTTTTCTTTAGTAATTTTTGCGGGCCTATTAGAAGAAAAAGAGAAAAAATCATTTAACTCAATGACAGGCGCATTATCCTCTATACTCCATTCAATCTTTCCCCATCCGTTGATTGAATCTCCGATGGACTCATCCCTGTTAAATACTACGGTATTATTTCCCCATCCTTGACTGCCAATCCAGAAATTTAATGAATACAATACTTTTCCCTCTTTTGTCGCCCTGATCACTTTTTTCTCGCCCCGTTCTCCGGCATAGAATTTAATTCCAACTTCTTTTTGTAGTTCCTTGCCTCGCTTCTTTAATTCATTAAACAAATAATTCAATATTATTTCTGCTTCCTCATAGGGATCAAAATCTGATTTAGGGATACGAGGTAATTTGTATCTAGGTACATTTTCTGAATTGGGTGACACTGTCCCTTTGATTTTTGTAATTATCATCTCTGCAAGTTTTTCGGGAGAAATATTCTGTGCATTAACCCATATTTTTGTTTTTGGTAAGCCGCTTGGCAAATCCACATCATCTAGTTTAACTGGCAAAACTTTTATAGATTTTTCTTTAATCTCCGACGCCATCGCATTATGTAATTCGTGAAGGGGGAACCCTTTTTTAAGATAATGCCTTGAAATAAATGCGACACAATATTTCGCCTTACTAAAGATTTCTCCAAAGTAACTATCGGAATGCTCTCCCCATGCGTCTATTTCATAAGCTTTATCGAAAAAGACATTGATTCTCTTTTCTCTCAATTTTTTATGCACTTTCTCTACATACGCACGATCTTCACTCGCATAAGATAACGCAACCTCAAATTTTTGACCTTCCCTTTTCATAATTACCACCAAATCAATGGCTTAATTAGTTTATAGTCCAAATCTTTGGTATTGATTTTTGCTCCGTCTTCAAATTCCACCTCCCCATCACTCACTTTTTTAATCCATTTGCCGGTAAGGTTAGATAATGTTTCGGCAATGTCTATGTTTGGGTAAAGTTTTGTTAACTCAACTTTGACTTTCTCTTTCTCATAATCAATCTCCAGCGCCTTGAGCATTTTCTCGTCTTTCATAAAAACATATTCCTGATATGGCGACCTGCCGGGAGCATTAAACAAATTGCTTTCTTCGTATTTGCAGTTTGCCAGCGCTTCTTCATATTGCTCTAATTCGTAATACTTGAAAAAAACACCTGTTCCATCAGCATTTTGCGGTTTACCATTTTTCCAATTAAGCGAATAAGATAATTTTTTGATTCTTGGTACGATAACTTCGTCGAAATATTCCGCCATTTCTACTAGGATGAATTTTCTATTTCCGCCATCCTCTTTATTTAGTTTCATAACAGAGTGAGCCACAGTACCAGAACCCGCGAAAAAATCTAAAATATAGTTTTTCTCATCTTTCATTTTCGTTGAGATATATATCAATAAAGAAATCAAACTTGAAGGTTTTGGATTTTTAAAGCTTTCTTCATTGAATATATCTCTAAGCTCCCTAGTTCCCTGAGATGTTCCTCCGATATTAAATTGAGTATTATTCTTATCCAGCACGCTCTTTACAATATTTCCATTGATTGAGCCATCGGGGTTATATAGATATTTTTTTATCTTCAATTTGTATTCATCGCCTTTTCTAAATATTTTCAAAACCTCTCTTTTGTGTATTTCTTTCATACTACCTGCATCACAAAAGAATACAGATTTTCCATTTTCCGATGGGTAAATAGCAACAAAATTTTTGTTACCCGTTTCTGATTTATCAAAGAATATTCTATCTTCTTTGGGGCTATAAAATACGGGGTAATACAGATTTGGTCTTTGCTGTTTCGTGTACTGGTTGATAACGGTATCATTCCATTTATATGTACCCTTTTCATCTTCACATTTGTATTTTTTTAAATCATCTTGAGTTAATATATTTTTATTTAAATCTGCTTTTTCGTTGCCAAAACAAAGAATATATTCATGCATTTCTGTTATGCCCTGAATGGTATTACTACCAGAACCGCTCCGTCTTTTCCAAATCAGCTCCCCCATTCTTTGAGGAAATGCACCATCAAGTAGTAAATTCAATTTCGCGCTCTCGTAGTAATATTTAGCATTATTAGCAATGCTTGAAAAAAATATTCCGCTATTTTTTAGAAGCTTCGCACTTAAATCAAGCCTGTTTTGTATCATTGACAACCAGCTTGAATGCATGAATCTATCGCTATACATGAATCCATCCGAACCTGTATTATACGGCGGGTCAATATAAATTAAATCTACTTTTTCTTTGAATTTCGGCAGAATTGTATTTAATGCCTGATAGTTTTCGCTCTTTATCAGCCAGCCATCTAAAGATTTGTCCAAATCATCAAACTGGTCCAAGATCTCAACTTCTAAATCCTTGAAATACTTTGTATCAATCGGCGCTTTGGGATTGTCTTTATCTATTCCTAATTCTTTCCATTCTTTAATTTGCTGGGAATAGTTTTTATGCCTTTTGATTTTCTCAACCAGTTTTTTGTCCGTAACCCTGCCCAGCGTAATCACGTAATTTGAGTTTTTAACAAACTTTGGCTTGTTCCAGATTTTTACCAGCTCGTCTTCAAATTGGCTAATAAAATCAATTACCTTAAAAGCGATATTTTTTAAAATCTGTAGTTGGTCCACCCTTTCAGGAGACCACTCTTTTGCTCCGCTCCAAAAATACTGATAGCTCCAGAGCTTAAATTGTTCTTGTAAAAATGCTTTGGCATTTTTATTGATGAAGAAATCAACCTCGCTTTGCTTTTCAAAAACTCTAAAAGCTCGTTCTAATTGTTCTTCGGTAATTGCTAAGCCTTTTCTCTTGATAGCTTTTAATATCTCGTCCTGTTTTGTTTTTGCGCCTCTTTCAGAATAAGAAACGCCAAAGACAATCATGTTGTCCTCACGAACTTTGCTTAAAACAAAAATAAGCGAGCGTCTTTCGTTGGCTTTTTTGGCCTCAATTTTTGAAGCGTCAAAGTAAAACTTGAATTCGTCAAACTCAACCGGTAAACTTCTGAAAATGCGGTCTGTTTTGACATAGTAGAGCATCTGCGTTTTCCAAAAAAGGATGACATCTTTTTCGTCGGTATAAACTTTTTCGTAGATGTTGTTGTGAAATGGCGTTGAGTTGAAATAAATTGACCCGCTTTCCGTAAAATAGCGGCTGAAAAACGAATAGAGTTTATCAAAAAGCTCATTTCGGAATTTAGGATGATTTTCCAGAGCCGATTCAATATCTTTTTTGAGGATATCTTCAATTCTGTGATAGTAATTTGATTTTATTCTCATCAAATTAACAAAACCGCCCTTGCCTTCAATTTTAGCGCCGATAAAAACATCTTGTAACGCTTTATAAAATTTTTGTTCTTTAGTCATACTATTAAAAGAATAGTTGTTAAAAATAATGTTAACTCTGCTTCCACTCTAACACAAAAATCGCCAAATGGCGATTTTTGTGTTCTATAAGATGGCTGCGGGGCTATGTATCGTCTTAGACATCCCTTGCTTCGCTTCAGAATGTCTTGACTTCGAACTACCAATTCGCCCCTCAGAGAAATCTTCTCCAAGGCTACAATCTGCCAAAGCCATTCTGTAGCCTTGACGGAAGATGGCTGGCAACCTCGGTCTAGAACCGAGATTCTAAGGGAAAAATTGGGCTTTCGGCAGTATCTCAGCGACGCGTCTCGGCCAAAGACTATTTATTCCA
>CAYXQM010000059.1:0-4202 GCA_964467495.1 uncultured Candidatus Saccharibacteria bacterium
CATGAGGGGTATATTAATTTATTTAATAGTAATACACCCCTCTCTACTGTACATATTAAGCTATAGACAGTAAGCTGTCCGCGCTGTCCAAGCTGTCCTTCGCTTATTATTGTCATGGACACGATGGACAGCATGGACACGCAGTTACTTTATTTTAGTTAATGTAATCCTCCTTGCCCCACTTTTACCTTTCTCGGCCACAATGCTTTTTGCTTCAAGGTTGGTTTTTATCTTTACAATCTCTTTCCAAACTTGGTTCGGATTTTTAGGCCATGCTTTTCTTCTGTCTATCTCGAGTATGTCTGCGATGTATTTTAACTCTCTTAACAAATCGGTCGCCGTTGCTTCATAACTATCTTTTTCTTCCATGAGTTTTAATATAACTATCCCTACTAAACTTGCTTCTATCGCCTCATCATGTTGCTGTTCAATATTTATTTTATAAGCATGTAAAAATTTATTATGCTCGTCTCCCATGGCCATTGCGATAGCATATCCCCAATGAGTAAAATCTGCCATGCGTGGCGATGCTACAAGTTTTACATCCGGTTCTATCGCCATAGCCTTTGAAAGGATATCAAAGATAGCACCTAAAATTAACGGTTTTAGTTGTGTGAGTTTTTTTATCATTTCTTCTTCTGTCTTTTTCTCATTCCTGGGTATTGTCTCATGTGCTAGAAGTATCGATCTATCCAGTAGGTCCGGCTTTGAAACTACAAGACTTATGCCATTTAGCCCCACGATATGTTTTAAAGAATAGATTATATCATCGTCATCTGTGTACAGCTCTCGTTTTGAAAAACCACTTCCAGTGCAAACCTTGCATAACGCATCTGACATCCAATCCGGCAAATATGTTAAATTGTCTAAACTTACCACCCAATGATGTGATGCGGTTTGTATAAATTCTCGCAGATCTCCTGGTGCTGAAAGTAAATCGGCGTTTGATGGATCAACAATTTGTTTGAGAATCCTGTGGAGCATGCTTTTTGCCGACCCTTGCGGACCATGTGATACTAGTATGGGATGGGGAATGTCGGGTATAAAGCAAGTTATTAATGCTACTTGAAAAAGAAGTTGGTCATCTTTGTTTTTCAGATTTATCAGGCTAAGCACGTCTTCTATATTTCCCCCTTTTTTAGGTATGACTTGAATTTGTTGGTGATTAAATCTGCTGAATAGTATCGGCGGATTTTCCACTATTTCCCAACCTAATTTATTAATTTTTATAGCACTTCCGTCTCCCATGTCATACCATATGGATTTTTCGTGCTTTGCTATTCTTACATGTAATCTGTGCATTAATCCTTCGTTGTTGGCCTCACCAGATAATACATTTATTGCTGTCGAGATGGCTGTTGAGCTAGCCGCAATTCCTAAATCTTTCCAAGCCAAAGAGGAAAGCCAATTTCTAAAAGTGGGCGAGGTTAGTTTCATTATTTTTCTACCGTCACCGTGCGGTGTGGCATATGCTTTGTTAAACTGGTCGTGGAATAAGGTTATATCTTGTGCTTTGGCTAAATGAATTATTTTTACTGCTTGAGATTTGCTTTCTGACTGGTCATCTTCGCCAGCCCCTATTGTTTCCAGTAATTTTTCTATTTTTGATTCTTCTTCATTGTAATTTTCATGTTATTTTATTTAATAGTTATTTTTAAAATGTAAGATATTCTACAGCTCCCTTAAATGAATATTTATGAAGTTGTTGGACAAAGTTGATAACATTACCGTGTGCACCACAACCAAAGCAGTGGTAGTCGTTCCTTTCTGGATAGAGGTATAACGATGGACTTCTGTCGTGATGGAATGGACAAGAAGCGGTAAAGTTTCTGCCACTCTTTCTCAGTTTGATTCCTGCCTTGATAGCTACTTCTTTAATCGGTGCGGATAACGCAAGTTGTATCACCTCGTCGCTAATTCTCCCCTTGATTGCCCGACCTTTAGATATGGCTAAATACCTTTTCAGATTATATATTTGTCTTTCAATTTCTACGATGTCCCAAACTTTAAATACCTTAATTTGTTCTAAGTAGAAATTTTTATCATTTGTTGTCCAGTTCTTATCTATGGACTTCAGGTATTTTCTAACCGTCAAAACCAGATTGCGTTTTTCTCTTTCTAAATCCTTTATTCTTTTTGGTATTTCTTTCACGAACTGCGGGAACATCTCGAGCCACTGCTTGTCTGTTAGATTATTTTTTATAATTTCCATTTTTTTTATTTTTCTCAAAATTTACTATTAAGTTAGATAATTCCTGTATAGATTTTACGACTTCAAAAATTTGCTCATCTTCGAAATGGTAACCAAACTTCTCAAGGGCTTCTTTTGCTTTTTTAAATTGGTCCACGTTTTTGCTATCCATGAGTCGATTCTATATCCAAGGAGCATGGTTATCGACGGAAAAAAGATGGCAAAAAGATGGAAAATTTCCGTAACAAAAAAGCACTCGCGAGGAGTGCTGAAGGTGTTTATATTAATTGCAGGTTATTATGTAGCCATTGTTCGCTCTGAACAAATTTTTGTTTTTTATTTTTTTATTGATTCCTAATTTAGTTTTAATATTTTTGATAATGTCGCTAATGTCTCTCCTATCTTTCTTTGAGTTTCCTTCCTTGCCCAAAGCCTTGTTAATTTCGTCATAGTCTAATCTTTCATTTTTTCTTTCCAATAAAGCTCTTAACAGTTTAAACTCATTCTTGTCGGGTTTGAAAGTTGTGTTTATTTTGCCATAAGTAACATCTCCAGTATTTGTATTGAACTTCAATTCGTTACAGGTTAAAACTTCTGCCTTAAATTTTTCCTTTTCTTCCGTCTTTGAAAAGATTTTTTTATTAAATATTGCATATCCCATCCGCTCTCCCTGCTTATTATTATAGGTTCCCGATTCAATAATTTTATGAAAAGGTGAAGTAGGCAAATCTACGTCATCGTATAGACCCTTTTTGGTATTTTTCTTCTTCATTATTTATTTTTTAGCACATTTTTGACCTTTTTTCAATTAGATTTCTTGATTCTTGGGAAGTTAAGTATTAACATAAAGTTACAATTTAATAGTGAGCCTAAACCTATAAATCTTATGGGCATGGCATAAAGTCTAATAGAGCATAAAGATCCCATCATGGGGTTGCTCTATTAGCCATATCGGGAAACCGGTATGAGAGATTTCGGTCTCTACCCGTGGTGGGCTTTTTGTATCTGCCACAATATAAATTTATGAAATTGAATAGAAAAGAATTATTAGATTTTTTTGATAATAAAAGGGATGATTTACGGCATGACATATCTTCTGTGATAAATGTTGTAGGCGAAGACCTGGGAGCGGCTTTATTCAAACGCTATTATGAAAAGGAGCATTCCGGGGAAAAAGTTACTATTAGCTCCTCTTCGGTAGTTAGTGGTAAAAAGAAAGGTCCGTGGTTAGATCGTTGGATTTACATAGAAAAACCGAATAATAAATTTACTGCATATCAAACGGAAATAAAAAATTGGTCAGTTTATGCTATTCGTGCAAGGAATATAGGTATGAATCCTAAAAATATTGAGAAGATCGGTCTAGATAACTGGGAAGACAGAAGTAAGCGTCTGCAAGATAAGGAAAGAAATGGAGAAAATAAGGTTTTTTATCCGATGAAAAAGCCATTTGATTTTAAAGGTAAAAAAGCTCCTAAAGCTCTAATTATTTATTGGTTTGTCCTATCCAAAGATGGCAAAAGTTTAAAGCCCTTTTTTGAAGTTAATATGCCTATAAACGGAAAAAGCAGAAAGTTAAATGTATTTTCTATGTCCAATTATTTAAGGTCTATTAAGGATAAACAAATAACACTGAACATGCCGAGTGCTGAAAATAGAATTAGGCTTTTAAGCAAGTATTTTCCAATTTTTAAATAAATAGTTTTTTTGATAGTCGTCCAAACATATTAACGTCGTTAACATTGTTAACAACTTTTATTATGGATAATAAAAAATGCTTATGTAACAATCCAACCTGTGCAAAATGCCTTAGCGTAAATTGTCAGGATAAAAATTGTAAAGTCCATACTAAAGAGTTGAAAATGGCATGGCATAAACGCTGGGAGATATCTAATAACAAGCCGTATCCCTACCCCGAAAATTATTGACTATCTTGGGCATATTAATGTCGTTAACATTGTTAACTTTTTTAGAGGTGTATTATAATCAATCCAAAAATTATTAACCAAAT
>CAYXQM010000060.1:0-4131 GCA_964467495.1 uncultured Candidatus Saccharibacteria bacterium
AAAGGGGACAACAATCTCCATGCCTGTTGTTCGACCTGAAGGGGGTTGATGGGGGAGTTTTTCAGCCCCACGAAGTAAATGTGACCAAAACTTAACGAGCGATACCGCATTCTTTCTACTATCTTCCTCAGATCTTTTCTCGTTAAGTTTCCTCTTCGCCAGTTATTGTATTCTAACCACTCAGTCTGTAGATAGGCAGCAAACCCATGAATCTTACATCTATCTACAACCCCTTGCTCGTCTTCACTCAAAATCCTCATAACAGCTTCTCCTTCCTTTCTTGCTGTAAACTAACACTTTCTTTTATTTATTACAAAAATGTATACGCTATCTTGATTCCAATTTGACTATTTTATCTATATTTGTTAGCTTTAAAGAAGCCCGAAAGGGCGTTTTAATTGATTTATTAGATATATGGCAAAAGCTTCAGTAAAAGCAAGAGCGTTAAAGAAACCGAAATTTAGTACCCGGGCAGTTAATCGTTGTTTCAAATGCGGACGCAGCCGAGCTTATATGGGAGATTTTGGTCTTTGCAGGATTTGCTTTAGAGAGCTTGCCAACGAAGGAAGAATTCCTGGAGTTAAAAAATCATCTTGGTAAGTCGAGTGATTCGCTTGCGAATTACGAGATACTGCCTCGAAAAAACATGAATGATCCAATAGGAGACTTTATAATAAGAATAAAAAACGGAAGCTTAGTGGGAAAGAAAAACATTTCTATACCTTTCTCAAAGATGAAATTAGCCATTGCTGAATTGCTTTCGGTAAAAGGTTATTTAGGCGCTGTGTCCAAAAAAACCAAAGGAAGCAGCAGATTTTTGAGTGTAGAGTTACTCTATAACAAAGACAGTAGCCCAGTTGTTTCTGATGTAAAAAGAATGTCAAAACCTTCTCGACGCCTTTACGAAAAATCTAAAAACATAAGAAGATTCCGAAGAGGTTTTGGTTTATCGGTCTTTTCTACCCCTAAGGGTTTGATGGCAGATGAGGATGCTAAAAAGAATAATTTAGGAGGAGAGTTTTTATTTAATATTTGGTAATGAGTAGATTAGGTAAAAAAGGAATAGCGATAAGAGATAACACGGAGATAAAAATGGATGCCGGTACTTTTTACGTGAAGGGACCCAAAGGTTCACTTCAAAGAGATTTTCGTCCAGAGATTGCCATTACCATTGAGGGTAAACATATCTCTCTTGCTATGGTCAAAAAAAACAAGCAGGCCGAAGCTTTGTGGGGAACTTATGCTTCTCATATCAAAAACATGATTGATGGGGTTAATGATGGGTTTGAAAAGAAACTTATATTGGAAGGTGTAGGGTTCAAATCCCAAGTAAATGGCAATAAATTGATATTAGCTTTAGGTTTTTCTCATCCAGTTGAAGTAGAAATTCCTGAGGATTTGACTGTCAAAGCCGAGAAAAATCTTCTGACCATTTCTGGGATTGACAAGGAGTTGATTGGTAGTTTTAGCGCCAAAGTCAGAGCCTTGAAGAAACCAGAACCGTATAAAGGTAAAGGTTTCAGATATCATGATGAAGTTATTAGAAGAAAACAAGGTAAGAAGACTGTATAAAGATCATGGATACAAAAATTAAAAAAATACAAAGAGACAGAAGGAGAAAGCGCATCAGAGCTAAAATTTCTGGTACCAGCAAATCCCCCAGATTTTCTGTTTTTAGGTCAAACAAGTACATTATCGCCCAACTTATCGATGATTCTTCTGGTCGTACTTTGGCTTATGCCACAAGCAAGGGGATTAAGGCCAAAAGTATATTTGAAAAAGCTAAAATAGTTGGCGGAAGTATCGCTGAACAAGCTAAGGCCAAGAAAATAACAAAAGCAATTTTTGATCGAGGAGGGTATTTGTATACTGGGTCTGTAGCCGCAGTGGCTTTGGGGGCTCGGGAGGCCGGACTTAAATTTTAATTTAAAATAATATTAATATGCCTGGAGAAATAGAAAAAAAAGCAGAAAAAAGAGAACCCCAAAGAGATAGACGTAAAAATGAACGTCGACCTTCAAGGCGCCCGGAAAGAGTTAGACAAGAATTTGATAATAAAATTATCAGTGTTAGGAGAGTTACCAGAGTGGTTGCTGGAGGAAGGAGATTTTCTTTTAGTATCGCTATGGTGGTGGGTGACAAAAAAGGAAGAGTGGGGGTAGGTATTGGTAAAGCCACAGATACTCCAATCGCCATAGACAAGGCTATGCGTTCCGGCAAGAAAGCCATGATTAAAGTTGCTTTGACCAAGAGAAATTCTATTGCTCATCCGGTGGAAGCCAAATACACTAGCGCTAGAGTATCATTGATGCCAGCCCCAGGTAAGGGGGTAATAGCTGGAAGTGCTGTGCGTACGGTTTTGGAATTGGCTGGCATAAAAGAAGTTTCTTCCAAAATTCTTTCTAGATCTAAAAATAAACTTAATATAGCCAGAGCTACTGTTAAGGCTCTCGGCAAATTAAAACCTGCCCGTAATACTTCGCAAAGCGACGCAGGCGGGGAAGCCAAACATGCAACTTCATAATTTAAAAAGAAATAAAACAAACAGAAAAGCCAAACAGGTTGGCCGTGGTGGTACTCGTGGCAAAACTTCTGGGCGTGGTACAAAAGGTCAGAATGCTCGAGCTGGTAGAAAAAAAAGACCGGAAATGCGCGACGTTATAAAAAGATTTCCTAAACTTCGAGGCCGAGGCAAAAATTTCCTTAAATCCAGACAAATTAAGCCTCTTGCCATAAATCTTTCTCGCGTTAAAATTCATTTTAAAGAGGGAGAAGAAATTAACGCCAAAACTCTTTTGGAGAAGGGTCTTATAAAAACCAAAAACGGAAAACTTCCCAAAGTAAAAATTTTAAATGGATAATTTTGTTCACAAAATAAAATTAGTGCTTGGAGACAAAATCCTAAGAGGAAGAATACTTTTCACTCTACTTATCTTAGTGCTATTTCGTTTGATGGCTACCATCCCAATTCCTGGGATTGATACTTTACGTCTTGAACAATTTATCTCCGGCAATGACTTTTTGGGTCTTTTGAATATATTTTCTGGAGGTGGTCTTTCCAATCTTTCTATTATTATGCTCGGGGTGTCTCCATACATTACCGCTTCTATCATTATGCAATTGCTGACCGTTATGTTCCCGAAACTCAAAGCTATGTATCAAGAGGAAGGAGATACAGGCAGAAAGAGATTTGCTCAATATTCAAGACTTCTTACCGTTCCCTTGGCTCTGGTTCAAGGTTTTGCCTTTATCACTCTTCTCCAAAACCAAGGGGTTCTTGATAAATTATCCACATTCCCCTTAATCGCTAATCTTATTGTCATCACTGCAGGCTCGCTTCTTTTAATGTGGCTCGGAGAGCTTATAACCGAATTTGGTATTGGCAACGGCGTTTCCCTTTTGATTTTTGCCGGTATTGTCGCTGCTCTTCCGGGGGCCGCTGGCCAGCTCTACTTCTTGTTAAGCAACGATGCTTCTCTCTTGCCGTCATTCATAGGTTTTCTAGCAGCTGCTCTCTTTGTTGTCTGGGGAGTAGTGGTTATTACCGAGGCTGAGCGGCCCATACCTATCACTTACGCTAAACAAGTGAGGGGTAACAAAATGTATGGTGGAGTTTCTACCTATCTCCCTTTAAGGGTTAATCAGGCCGGAGTGATACCTATCATTTTTGCTCTTTCTATTTTGCTTTTCCCTCAGATGATAGTTGGTTTCTTGGCCAATGTTAGCAATACTATAATCCAAAAAGTTTCGGCATTTCTTCTGGCCATTCTTTCAAATCAAACCTTTTACGCAATTATGTATTTTTTGTTAGTTTTCCTGTTTACCTATTTCTATACTGCTATTACTTTTGATCCTGATTCAATATCCAAAAACTTACAAAGAAGCGGGGCCTTTATTCCTGGGGTGCGTCCAGGGGCGTCTACTTCTAGTCATATAGCTAAAATACTTTTTCGTATTACCATGGTTGGAGCTATTTTCCTCGGTGTCATTGCCGTTTTACCGCTTGTCATCCAAGGATTGACTGGTATTGGTTCTATCGCCATCGGTGGTACGGGGCTTTTGATTGTTGTCTCGGTGGTTATTGATTTTGTTAAAAAGATTGATGCCCAAATTTCTGCGAGGGAATATTAA
>CAYXQM010000061.1:0-4124 GCA_964467495.1 uncultured Candidatus Saccharibacteria bacterium
CGGCCTGGGTATTTCAAAATTTCGTCGTCCCAAAACCTAACCACCACCCATCCTCGTCGTCTAAGAATTCGATTCACCCGTTTGTCTTTATTTTTATTATACAACAATTTTTCTCTCCAGAAACCCTTATTCACCCTAAATGCCTCTCCAGTAATCTCTTTTCTTCTTCGTCCATGCCAGAAAGAACTATCGCAAAAAATCAGAACTTTAGTATTCTTAACTCTAAAATCTGGCTTCCCGAATAGTTTTGGTTGGCTTTGATATTTAATCCCATCTTTCCTCAACAACGATGCAAATATTTTCTCCAGACTAGTTCCACGACCTTTCACTCTCTTCATTCGCCTGCTCGTCTTAAGGGTTGGTTTTTTGAATCTCATATTAACTAATCAACTTTTTTCATTAAATTCTTTTGATTAATTATCACTTACATCTCCAACTAGTTATTAAATTCCCAATCCACTTCTCCAAGATTCTTTTTGAAACCTCAACTAATTTCTTATCTCTTGAATCGTTGGCCTCTTTTCCTCCGTGGAAAAGATTACACCTTACTCTATAAATTGCTTTAACCATATTCTCGAAGTCGCTCTCGTCTTTTATTTTTATTGGATTTCTTCTACCACGTGAGTCGTAAATTGGAGACATATTCGCTAAGGTTTTCAAATTCTCCATAAAAGGTTCTGTCTTTTTCGCATTCTCATAACTTAATACCAAATCCGATGTCGAGGGAGTTTGTTCAATAAGCCATCTAATCATTTCTGAATCCAGAAATTTATCTGATTTATAATCGAGCCACGCATTAAAACAAATCCAAAGAAAAATAAATTTGGGAAATGGGTCCTGCTCAAACTTAGCCTTTTCGTACCATGTTTTAACTAAATTTTTGATTCTTTTCTCCATCATATTTTATTTTTCCGCTCATTTATTAATTTCAATAAATCCTCTTCCGACTCGAGGCCCTTTAACCGGCCGGTTAATTCCTCTTCTTGGAACCGGGACGCTTCGACGAATTTGAACTACTAAACATTATATCGTAACACTCGAATAATATTTTTCTTTTTTCTTCTTCTGGCAAAGAGGAACTTTTGATAGCAATTTTGAATTTTCCTTTTGGTTTCCTTTTTAATTTTTCTTTCATAGGTTTATTTCTTTTTGTTCTTCGGTTTTTTCTTCTTCGTCCATAATGTTTAATTATATTTTTATTTACCGTAAACAATCTTGGTTTCGGTGAGCAAGTCCTGCGTAAGACTTAAATTCCAAGCTCTCATTGTTTTATGCCATCGCCGAAATTTAAGGAATTGTTTCCACGTAATCTCTATAATCTTTTTTGGTTTGTAATATCTATCAATAAGCACGATTATGACATATTCAAATTTCTTTTCGGGATTTGTTACGTTTTGATCACCCAAGCCGTAGAACACGCCAGTAAGACTTCCTGGCTCGGAAATGGTTTTGATACTATAACGTTCGCCCTTTCTACTAAGCGCGTCAACGTTTTGCGTACCCTCCGGAGCGGCCTGTAATTTAGCTAACCCAGACGTTTCGTTATAGACTTTTATAGCCAAAAACTCTCCCCGCTCTCCAACGATATTTCGTGTTCGCACGAGGCCGCGTTCCTTAAGTTTCAGACTAATATATGCATAAAGAGTCCAAATTTCCTCATTCGTCAGTTTATCTACATCCTTGATCAGCGTTTCAAACTCAGATAACGATTGCTGCAAGATTTTTTTATTACTTTTCATTTTTTACTTACTAATTTCAATAAATCTTCTTCTTTTTTAATTTATATCTTTGAGGATTTATTCTCCTATCAATTCTGAGGAGTAAATCAAAAAATCCTAATAAATTATAAGCGGCCTCGAAGGCCTCTTTTTTGCTTAATTTTCTGCCGTAATCTTTTTCAAATATTTCCTGAAATCTTTTAACGGTTTCTTCTGAAATTTGCATGGATTATTAAAGAAGCTCGGCGAGATCTTCTTTGTCTTTGTCGTCAAGAATTGGGTCATCTGGATCAACGCCGCCTTCCTCAAGCTTTTTGTCAATTTCCTTTTGTTTTTCTTCGTCCATAACTTATTCTTTTATTTTAACTTTGGGTTAGAAAAAACTTATTAAATAACCCTTTAAGTTGAAATAAATTCTCTGAAGCCCTAACAATATTAAGAACAACTTTCTCTGGAACCAATATATCTTTTTGCTTCGCCCAGTATCTTAATAAATCAATCTTAAAATTGTACTCTGGCATCTTTAACCCAAGATAATAACAGTCTTTTGTATGAAACTTCAAGCCGGCTAATTTTCTTGGCCTTCTTTCGCTTATTAAAACAACTTTGGTTTTTTTGTTTCTTACTATTTCAAACAGTATCCTTTTTATCTCTTTTTGAGTAACTGGTTTATTTCTAAGCTTTACATCTATATTATCCAAAACCATCAAATCATAATCCTGGCAATAGGAAATTAAAGACGCAAGAGACTCATGCCTTTTTATTAATTCTACCGTTAGATATAAAAACCCTTCTGCGGTTAATGGACAAACTCTTTTGCCTTCAAGTTTTTCAATTAAAGAATCGACCAATTTTGTCTTACCGCAACCACTTCTTCCATAGATCCATAAGATGCTCTTTGAAGAATCGTTAATAAAACTTTTAATTGTTTTTGCTTTCATAGGATGACTTATTTTTGAGAATATGTCTCTTTAACTTTTTTCATACCACTAATAAATCCTTTTACGTTTCTTGGAAACCTTATTGATGAATAATGATAAATAAAATGAAATCTTTTATCTTCGTAGCTAAATTTTTTAAGCATCTTCTTGGCCCTATAACCCATTATTACAATGAGTTTCGGTTTTATAATGTTAGTCTCTTCTTTGAAAAACTTGATCTGTTCATTGAAAGTCTTGTCAATAACCGTATCCGCCTCGTCATTCTTGGCTCTTATCTTTATTAAGTCAGTCAGATGAGCATTTTTAAATCCGTTCTTTTTCAACTGCTCATAGAAGAAATCCGTGTGTCTGGTTGGAAATTTATTACAGCTTGGATTGGACCCGACAAACATTATGTCCTGTGTTCCCAACCAGCCCTTTACTCCACTGTATTCAGGATAAAACCAAGTCTCCTCCCGTGTAAGCCTCTTAATTTTCTCCTCTAAAACTTTCAGTTTCCGCTCTTTCATAATTTGATTCTACCAAAAAACCGCCTAATTGGCGACAAATAAAAACACCCGTCTTTCCTGCGGGCGCTTTTAAAAAACTTTAAAGATAGTTTACATCTGCCAGGACCAAGGCAGGGACACTGGAATTGGAATTACGTTCGGAAACGCATCTCCAACAACAGGTCTAAGGATATTTGCAAGGTATCGTTCCACGCCATCTCGATACAAAGCTTCGACTGGTGCCCACGTCACGTATAATGGCGGATGAGTCGTGATAACTTTGTCATTGCGATGTGTGGCAAGACGATCTCGAATAATTCCTTGTCCCACCCTGATTACTGGACCATTTCCTTGCCAAATTATGTACACGCCTTCCATATTGTTAAAGTGAGAATGACTCAGGTCAACATACATAAAAGAGCCCCATACATCTCCCTGACATTTCTGCCAAGCAAGTTGCATATCTATTGTTGAGTAAGTATGCAATTACTATTTCTTTTTTTCGCTATCCGTATCGCCGTATCCAGACTTTGGAATTCGCTCAACGGTAGTAGTATTTGGACGTCGCTCAGCTTCTTTTACTGGGATAAACTCACCAGTTTTAGAATCCCTACCAAGCGGAAAAGTTTTTGATTCTTTACTCATTGTAGCTAAGGTAAGTTGGTAATTGGGCGTCAGTTATGATAAAGTAAAAGTGTTAAGGTCTTACGTTAAATCGTAACTATATCGAATAATCGACACGGAGCGTTTTAGGAAAGAAACTCCTATTCGTTTAAACGCCCAGAAAAGCTACCAATAATTGGTGGCTTTTCTTGACATTCAAATTGTTCTGTCTTGATTACTTTTTACGGGTATACCAAAATGCTCGAATTTAATTTCATATGTAAATTACAAAGAACAAAAACCGAAATCCTTAATTAAGGTTTCGGTTTTTTAATAATTTTTTATCGGTATTGTCTCAATTTCATCGTTATCCC
>CAYXQM010000062.1:0-4088 GCA_964467495.1 uncultured Candidatus Saccharibacteria bacterium
GATTGAAAGATTAAATCTTATGCTTAAATATTTAAATAAAAAGATTCCAGCCTTATCATGTTTTATGATTATTCTGATAGTCATTATTTTGGTTGGGATAATCATATTATGGTATTACTATGGTGGTAAGAAAATTTCAGATTTCATAGAAAAGCATCAAGGGCTTTTAGCAGTCTTACTTACTACTTCTGGTTGGTTTTCTGTATTCTGGCTTGGCATTTCTCAACAAAGAAGACAATTAAAAGATAACTCCAAAATAAAAATATACGAAGAATTATGGGCTTTTAAGAAAAGAATTGACGGCGAGGGCACAAAATTTGGAGTTTCGCTTAGTCGTTTTGCCCTTCCTTTTTTGCAAATGAATTATGAGCCCAGCGATGCCTCAAGGCATTGGTTTGATTATCTTGCAAGAATTGGCAAAGAAAACTCCTCTTTTACTAGTGCTTATCTAAAACTTTGGGTGCATGTTGAGATGTGGATTAGCGTTATGCCAGAGTTGAAAAATGCAAAAACTTTACTTTTTTCTGAGATTAGTAAGCTAACTAATAAATTTTATGAGCACCGCCAGTATTTACAACATTTGTCAGTTGAAAATTATGACTGGAAAAAGTGGGACAAAGAAGAAGTGGAAAGAAAAACAGATAATTTGGGTGAAGATTTTGACCAAGCTGTTTGTTATCTTGATGATTTTATGGTTTTAGTCCACAACTCCTTAGTGGCCCCTATTGTTGGGTATGAGAAGAAACCAAGGGAGACAATTGATTTTAGTAAGATTAAAAAGTTCATCCAGTATAAGATTCTAACCAAAAAGGGGTTCGTTGAAGCCAGCTATTCTCCTACACCACCCCTTTCTACCTAATTTGTTATGAATAAATATTTTCGTTTATTAATTTTATTTGCAATTCTTTTGATTCCTCTGATTATTTTGAGGTTTTTTAGAATTGAAAAAGAGTGGGTCGCAATAAGTATTGCCTTATGGCTTGGCGTTGTCGGAGTATTTCAATCGCAAATTAGTCGATGGTTTTTTACACCTTTACTAAATTATACTATTAAAGAGGTAGTTACCACGACATCTATTGGAGATTTTCAGAAATGGTATCATTTAGTTATTAAAAATAACGGATTCACACCAGCTAAAAACATAAAGGTTAAAATAAAAGATGGAGAAAATAAGAGCTGGGTGAATTTAACGCTACCATTTCGTGATATTTTAATGCAGAGAGGAGAAAATATAGCTTGCATGAGAAAATTATCAATAGGTGAAGAGAATTATTTTGATATAGGATTTGTAAAAACAAACGACAATTTTATTTTAAGAGTTGACATTGAGCCAAACAATCAAAAAATTATACTTAGGAGAGAGGAAATTCAAACCTATTTTTTGGAAATAACAGCTGATAATGCGAATCTCCAGTGCTTTAAAATAATAATTAAAAATGATGGATATGAAAAATTTAATATTTCTAATATCCGACAAATTTAAACTAAAACAAAAAAGCTGTTATTGGTTATCGTTTTTTAAAGAAGGAGATCCCTATGAGTAATAAGCTAAACAAGCTGGAAAATCTTAATAAGTTATTGAAACCGCCACGGGAATTAGGTGGCGTATTTTTGCCGATAAGCTTACAAAAAAGGCAGTTTGATTTTATGTTTGTCGCAGAGATGCCATCTATGAATGAGCCCAAAGATTGGGACGGGAAAAGAAATTTTAATTTTGATGTGACGGCACGGGATAGATTTTTTCAGGACATGATAACTAAATATAAAGTCGATGGTAGTTACGCAACTGATATAGTTAAGGAAAGAGACGTGCCAAGAAGACCTACAAAAAAGGAAATTCAAAAATGGTTACCGTTTCTACTTAAAGAAATAGAAATTATACAACCAAAATATATTGTGGTTATAGGCAAAAGAACTTACGAAACAAGCTTTAAACCGTTTATTAAGCTAAAAATTTCTAAAGAAATAAAAATTGATTATGTTTTTCATTATAGTAGCCAAGTGCCAAGAAATAGGTTTGAGCAAAAATTTAGTGAAGTCATAAGCCAAATGAGAAGTAGTTAAATAAGAAGTTTTGCACACTTGTGCAAAACTTACCGAAGAAAGGTAAAAAGCCCGTCATTGGGTAATTTTTATTTTAAATCAGCTTGTTTTTCAAGATAAAAACTGATAATTTTAGCTTAGAAAGAAAGATTATTATTTTCAAATGGATTACTTAGAAAAAGAAATTAGGGAAATTTTTAAACTGATAAGCTCTTACGCAGTTGATTTTTTTAATGCAAAAACTCCTGAGGATATAAGTAAAATAAACAGAACATTATTTATAGATAAATGCCACGAGGGGGTTTATTTGGCACAAGATAAAATTGTTGTAAATTTATTAGGAAGCGAAGAAAAACTGAGAAATATAAAAAAAGAAATAAAAAATTTCAAAACAGGAAAACACGGTAAAGAATTAAAGCAGTCCCAACCTTTCCGTGTATTGATAAGTAATCAGAATAAAACATATAAGGAAATTTTGCTTTTTAAAGGATTAGCTGACACCATTGCTTGGTCAATGTTATCTTTTGATAAAATTGCCATTAGAAGTACTCAAACTGGCCATGAGTTCCATGGTTATTTAATAGATAAAAACATCGATTCTCTGATAACGTTAGTTGAAAAAGTCAAAAGAGAGAGCGGAAAATTTTGTTTAATAAACGATATTACATCTTGCATGGGTAATGGTGCGGGCGATTTAACGTGCGTTGTTAAAGACAAAGGAATAATATACCAAGAAATAAAGACAGGAAAAGTAAATGAAGAAATTATGAATTTTTTGGACTATTTTGATGAGTATGGGAAAAGTAACCCAGAGATAGAAAATATTGAAGAGATGCAAAGAATGAGGGAAGATGTCGCAACTCGTAAGAACTTTTTAGAGAAGCATAAGGATTACATAGAAAGAATAGCCTCAATTTTTGACAACAAAGTTAAGAGTAGACAATTTGAAAGAACAATGAATCAAATGCAGAGAATGGCAAATGTTAAAGAATACAATGAAAAAGGAATCGGGGTTGATATAAGATTAGATAGATATGGCAAAGAAACTGGTAGGAAAAAAATTATGCAGGAGGCCAAAGAAATCAAAGACGAATATTTTTGCGATATTATAGAAAAAGAATTTCAGCACTTGTCATCGTTAAAATCAGAATTTGACATTTTAATTTTTGGTAAATTCCTCTATTTTTTGATAAGCGACAATCAAATGGGTGGTATCTTCGACTTAAAAAGTAGCAAGTTTGTAAGAAAAATGAATGCGAAACATATGATATTTCATGCCATAAATGGAGATGAATGTAGATATACTTTAGCGAAAACAAAAGAAGATTGGTTTTCCGCCTACGATAAAGAGCTACTTGTTTATAAGGATTTAATGGTTTTTGATTGGACAGAGCAAATTTTAAAAGATAGCTCTTTGTGTCCACCATATTTATTCCCGATAGACAAAGAGTTAATTTTTGATTTATTACTTGAAAGAAAAAGTATATTTGTCTATTTTGACTGTGAAAGATTTGTAAAATTTGTTAAATCAGAAAACTTAGATTTTTTAGAAATGGAAAATTCTGGAAAAGTAGCATATGGATGGTCAGGTATTGAATTTAAGAGTAATAAAAATGATGATTTTAAGATAACTATGGGTTGGGGTATGTTGTTTCGAATGATGTTTGAATTTCAGAGCATTCCCTCTCTCCTAAATCAATTGATAGAAGTTTATTACCAAGAAAAAAAATATAATTAAATTTTGCCCAATAAGTTTTTGCACAAATGTGCAAAAATGTTGTTATTCTATTTAGTCGGCGTGTTTGGAAATTTAGTTGCGGTTGCCTTCGCCCGTGGAGTGGTATTTTTACCTGCTCTCTTTTTTTTACTGAACAATAGAGGATTTTTATTTATAATACTCCGAGTAAGTTGGTATTTTTATTGAAAACTCAAACGGTATCAATTTTACGCTATCATTACCCAAAGAATGTCGGGTAGTGTCCCAACTATGCCGATACTTAATCCCATAAATTTTTATAGTTCTGCTTGTTTAATAAATTCTGGAA
>CAYXQM010000063.1:0-4057 GCA_964467495.1 uncultured Candidatus Saccharibacteria bacterium
GGTTGATAATATAACTGCTATTGCAATAATAAATCTCCAGAAAAATTTACTCAAAAAACTCTCTTTTTCTGATTTTTCGTTTTCTATAGATACTTTATCTTTGTCACGACCAACTTTATCTCCGACAATATAGTCGCCCCCAACGATAAAAGGATGTTTGGTGTTACCGGGAACTTCTTCGTCATCGGCTACTTTATTACATTCTTGAGATCTTTTTTCTTCTAACGTTCCTAAACTATTAGGTAAATTAATTTTTTCATTCTCGCTATAAAATTTAATAAATCTTTTTCCCCTATATTCAACTTCAATTCTTAATTTTTTATGTTTGCTCTTAAAATTATCTGGAAAAATATTGTTATAGATGCCGTTATAAATTAAAATCCCATCTATAATCTCAGCCGATAATTCTGCTGTTACGTCAGTTCCCTGCTCCACCCCAATGTCAGGATCATAATATACTGCTTTGATAATTTTTAGTTCGTTCATAAGTATAGCTGCGAGGAAAAGAGTCAACTCTCTTTTTCGGCTCTCCCCTACTCAACAAAATCAAAAAAGTCTTTTGAATAAATCGTTTTCCCATAAAGCATAGGCCAATAAAATTCTCTCATTAATTTTATCAGTCTTTGCCTAATAAATAAGTCTGTTGTCTCGATCAAATCTCTAAAAATCAAAAAATTATATCCTTTAGAAAATCCGCCCTGGATAGTCGCGTGCACACATCCATCCCCCAAAACCCCAGTTGGGATCAGGTATTTTATTTTTTTCTTTTTCAAGAATTTATTAAGATCGGGGTTAACAAATGCATCGTAGCTGTTTTTCTCGAAAATAATATCGTCTTTCTCAGGATTAACCTTATAAAACTCGTCTGAAAACTTTCTAATTTTTTCCGAGTAAATCTTTCTTGAATAAAAACACACATCCGGATCTTTATAAAACTCTATAAGATTTTTTGCCAAATGTTTTTTATCCCAAGGCGCGCTTTTTATATAGATAACATTACCTCCTGCTGTTTTATATTCCTTGATAAATTTCTGAAGCCTCGGAACCATTTTACGGATTTTTTCAAAACGAATCCCCCATTTCTTTATTTCGCATTTAGGATCAGCCCACGCATTTGTGACGTCAATAATTAAAAGTGCGGTTTCTTTTATTTTTATTTTAGATTTCATCAATAAAATAATATAAATCTTTTATACTTTTCAATTTCGCCGCCTTTCGCGACCGAGTGTCCTACACTGCTGCAGGACTAGGCACCCTTCGTCAAGACATCCTTCGCTTTTCTTAGGAATGCTTTGACTTCGGACTACCAATTCGCCCCTGAATGGAAAAATGTGGTCAACTTTGTTTTTTGGCTAATGTCTTTAAACGCCTCCAAGGTAATCTTCCAACATTGTTCTTAAGGTTTGTTTTCCTTTAGTCGTTTTTAAATATCTCTCACGTCGCTCAGCATCTTTTTTGCTCCGATATGCCTCATAGAAAACCAGATCGAACGGAGCATAATGTTTAGTAGATAATTCTTCTTTATTGTTGTGTTCTTTGAATCTCCTCCCGAGGTCGGTTGTGAACCCAACATAAAGGAAATCTTTTTCCCTACTCTTGAGAGCATAAACATAGTAAAACTTCATATGGTCTGCGCGGGGTATACCATACGGTATACCCCTGCCTCACCACTCTTTTGTTATAATAATCAGTGATGCGTGGCAAAAAATTTATGCAAATAAATTTTGTAGCGATGAACCCGAGTGGAAACGAGTGGTTCGTTGCTGCGGGACTAGGATTCGAACCTAGATAAACGGGTTCAAAACCCGCTGTGTTACCATTGCACCATCCCGCAATATAATTATTCAAACGTTAAAACTTTAGTTTTCCACAGAATATTGCTTGACAAAAATTTCTATGCTATAATCAATTCGATCAGAAATGATCAGAGTTTTAAAGCTTAAGGGCTCTTTCGGGAGTCCTTTTGGCTTTTAATAAACAGCTTTATCTCATCAGAAAGATATTTTTTCCAACAAATAAACTCTTTTATCTTTTTTATGTCAAAAATTCTTGCTTTTGTTTCTGAAAGTTCAACAGCCACCCTCCTGCTTGTGGCAAAAATAACAACCTTTTTGCTATCTTGCAAAAGTTGGCTTACTGGATCGGCGAAATCACTATCTCCACTCCAAAGAATGAAATTCTCAACCCGATTTTTTTCATAATCAAGTAACATATCTCTTCCAATTTCTACATCAAAATTGCACTTCTTGTCCTTTATATACAAAATTTTCTTCTCGTTAAGTTCTCTAAGTTTTTTATTAAGATATTCAATCGTCTCCAAATCAAATTTAGAAAGTAGTGGTTTACGAATGAAATTTTCTAATAGAATGGGAGAATTTAGAGGAATACTGGAAACATCTATTGATAATCTTATTATCTTAACTGGCTTTGTATTAACATCATAACCGAGTTTTCCTACCCACTTAATAAGCCGCTCGGACTCTTCATCTTCTGCAAGCGTCCCATAGTAAAACTTTACAGTGCCAATAGTATCGAAAGAATCTAAAAACTGTTTTAATCTTTTCGGGTCAATCCTCCAGCCCAACTTATCTTGCCAACCCAAAACATTAGCAAAATCGATATAAATGTTAGTTGGTTTATCAAAAATTTGCTCTAATTCTTTGATAGCCCTGTCATATCGAGTCGATAAAACTTCAATCTTATTTGTTTTGGGATTAAACATCTTATTATCAAACTTGAACCATTACACACATTAAAGCATAAATTAGCCGGCTTCGCAAGCGTTGATGATGGCGAGCTCTATTGGAAGTTGAGGGATTGAAGCGTATTTTATCTTTGAGTTCGCTTCCAAAAATTCTTCTATTGTTTTTGTAATTTGCTCAACGGTTGTCTTTGCTATTTGCCCGCCTAATTTGGCGATTTCTTCTTGAGTTAAGCCAGCAGTAATTTGGCTTTGGCCACCCGACATTTTCAAAAGCAACGCCTGTCTCATATATTCAATCAATGCCCTGGTAAACTCTTGGGGAGCTATCCCCTTTTCCAGGGTTTCATGCAAAAAATGAATGGCTGATTTGGCGTCTTTTTTGATTATAAGATCAAAGAATTGGCTGACTAAATTAGTTTCAATCAGGCCTAAGATTTCTTTGATGTCCCGCGCTTTGATTTCTCTGTCGCCGCTAAAAGCCAAAACCTGATCAAGCATACTTTCCCCATCTCTGATTGAGCCGCGCGCGGCTTGAGCTACCAATTCTAAAGCAGCTTTCTCAACCTTCATATCTTCATTCTTAACATCTCTTTCCAGCTTCTTAACTATTTCCTCTATTCTCAACTTGCGAAAATCAAATCTTTGGCATCTGGAAATAATGGTGGAAATCACTTTGCGCGGTTCAGTGGTCGCCAGAATAAAAATAGCATGGCTTGGCGGCTCTTCTAAGGTTTTTAACAAAGCGTTGGCGGCTGATTTTGAAAGCTGATGCGACTCGTCAATAATAAAAACTTTGTATTTGAGCCGGGTCGGCACAAACCTTATCCCCTCTTTTAAGTCCCTAATATTGTCAACGCCTGTTTGGCTGGCGGCGTCAACCTCAATCAAATCCATAGCCCTGCCGGAATCTATTTCCTGGCAGGAAAAACATTTATTGCAGGGCTCAAACCCCTTAGGGTCTTCACAATTAATCGCTTTAGCTAAAAGCCGGGCAAGCGTTGTTTTCCCGGTTCCCCTCGGACCAGAAAACAAATAGGCATGAGAAATCATGCCTCCTTTGATCGCATTTGTCAGCGTCTGAACAATATGCTCTTGGCCAATAAATTCTGAAAAATTCTTTGGCCGGTATTTTCTGTATAAAACCAGATTTGCCATATTTTTGTTTTTTCCGAATAAACACAGAAATCCTCAACCCCAGGGGTTTTCCTGTCGGCTACCGCCTCCTCCTCAACCCCTAGGGTTTTTGCAGAACCAACCCCTAAGGTTTTTACAAGACAAAAAATTCTTACTTTTTAAAAACAAGAAGTTTGTAGCCGAAAAAGCTCCAAGAAAAACCAACCACAGCCGCGGCTA